>NZ_FNGR01000041.1:0-52090 GCF_900103045.1 Ensifer sp. YR511 | reverse complement strand
CGGCGAGCAGACGACCGGCGATCTGTTGCGGGGACCAAAGCGCCTTCAGCTGCTCGATCACCAATTCGCGCAATTGTGGGTGCCGCACAAGCTTCCTCAAACGCTGCCGCCGCTCTTTGCGGATATCGTCAGCAACGGTCGGGAAGTAACCGCTATAGTCGGGCAGCTCGCGATCGCGGAAGGTGTTGCGCCGGATCTCACGATAAATCGTCGATCGGTGACGACCAAGTTCGCGTGCCATTTCTTTGATCGGCAGTTTTCGTTCGACAAAGTGGAAGAGGCGGCGTCGATCGGCCAGATTCAGCTGCGAATAGGTAACCGCCCGATTGTTACCGCCTGCCGGATAGGGCCTTGATGGCCTAAGACACGTCTTTAACGACGTCGTAAGCGACGTGTCTTCGGCGAGGTATGGGATGCGTGTCGAAATTCTTGGGCAGGAACGGCGGCGTCGGTGGGGTGATGAACAGAAGCTCGACATTGTCATGTCGGTTGGAGTTTCTGGCGCTACGGTGACGGAGGTGGCTCATCGGCACGATGTGACGCGGCAGCAAATTTACACCTGGCGCAGTGAACTGAAGAAGAAGGGACTGTTGTCGCCGTCCGCGAATGCGGTGTTTGTTCCCTTGGACATGAATGCCGTGGAGATCGAGCGCGGTGAGGACCGTCAGGAACCGTCTGGGATGATCGAGTTGCGATTGAGCCGCGGTCGCAGTCTTTGCTTCGACAGCGGCGTGAATGCCGCCACCCTGACGCGTCTTATCCGGGCTGTGGAAGCGGCATGATCGGACCAGGGACGGGCGTTCGGGTGTATCTGGCTTGCGGGGTCACCGACATGCGTAAGGGAATAGAGGGCCTGGCTGCGCTTGCGCAGGATGTATTGCGCCAGAAGCCGACGAGTGGCGCAGTCTTCGCCTTTCGTGGCAGGCGTGGCGACCGTTTGAAACTCCTTTATTTTGATGGCCAGGGCTTCTGCCTGTACTACAAAATTTTGCAGAAGGGACGGTTCCCTTGGCCATCGGCGGCCGACGGAACGGCTCGGCTGACGTCTGCGCAAATGGCGATGTTATGGGAGGGCATCGATTGGCGGCGTCCGAACTGGGGTGCTCCACCGGCGCGTGTCGGTTGATTTTATCCCTCTGATTCTGCTTGTTTTTATGGATCTTCGCCCTGACTTATGGTAGTCAGGCCCATGTCGAACGCCACCCAAAATCTTCCCGATGATCCGGCCTTCCTGAAGGCAATGATCGCCGCTTTGCAGGCGGAAAACGCGAAGATGTCGGCGACGTTGCAGGCCCATGACCAATTGATCCAGTCCTTGCGGCTGCGCATCGCCAAGTTGAAGAAGCAGGTCTTCGGCAAGTCCTCGGAAAAGATCGAGCGGGAAATCGAACAACTCGAACTGGCGTTGGAAGATCTTTTGATCGCCGCGGCCGAGCGCGATACGAAGCCGATCAATGAGGCCGATGAGTCCAAGCCCGTCGCGTCGGTGGCAAACACTCCTGAAAGAATAATGCGCCGTCGTCCGCGCGTATCGGAAAAGGCAGTTCGCGAGCGCAAGGAACTCGATCCCGGCACCTGCTGCCCTGCGTGTGGCGGTGAATTGCGCCTTGTCGGCGAGGATGCCAGCGAGATCCTCGACATGATCGCCGCGCAGATGAAGGTCATCGAGGTCGCTCGATTGAAGAAGTCCTGCCGTTGCTGCGAGAAGATGGTGCAGTTGCCGGCACCCAGCCGTCCGATACCGGGCAGCATGGCAGGTGCTGGCCTTCTGGCTTACATCCTGGTCTCGAAGTTCGACGATCACCTACCACTCTATCGCCTGAACGAGATCTTCGCCCGCATGGGTGCCGACATTCCCGACAGCACGCTGGTCGAATGGTGCGGTCGCGCCATGCGGGTGCTCCAGCCGCTGATTGAGCGGATCGAGACCGCGATCATGGGCAGTGACCTCCTCCATGCCGACGACACCCCGATCCGGGTGCTCGACCATTCTCTGCGAGACAAGGGGTTGGGCAAAGGCGTGAAGAAGGGCAGGATTTGGACGTACGTCCGCGATCAGCGGCCATGGGCGGGCGCGGCTCCACCAGGTGCGGTCTACTACTTTGCTCCCGACTGGAAGGAAGACCACGTTCATCATCACCTCAGGCAGGCGAGCGGCATCCTTCAAGCCGACGGCTACAAGGGCTACGGGAAGCTTTATGAGCCTGGAGCGGATGGGACATCTCGGTTCCAAGAGGCAGCATGTTGGGCGCACTGGCGACGCGACTTCCATGACATCTGGACCTCGAACAAATCCGAGATCGCACGCGAGGCTCTCGACCGTATCGGTGCGCTTTACGACGTCGAGCGCGACATTGCGGGCCAATCTGCTGATATCCGCTTGGCCGCGCGTCAAAAACACAGCAAGGCAAAAGTCGAGGCATTGCGTGTCTGGGCCGAAGCGCAATTGACCCGCATTCCGGGCAAGGGCGAACTGGCGCGAGCCTTCCGGTACGGCCTGAGCCGCTGGTCGTCATTCTGCCTGTTCCTGGAAGACGGTCGTGTCGCCATGGACAACAATGCCGCCGAGCGGGCCCTGCGGCCGGTTGGAATTGGAAGAAAGAACTCTTATGACCATTGTCGAGGGCTAAGACGCACTTCCAAGAGCCACTCGCGACGCGGGTGGCGTGTAAGGGTTGCTTCGCGGTCGGGATGGGTCAGGGCGCCGAGTCTACTCGACGGTTGCCCAAACTCTTGTCCTGGGATTGGCTACCCAATGGTGACGATGCGTCGGAAGGCTGCCTCGATCTGGCTGCGGACATAGGACGGACCCGTCCAAATTTTTGCCCGAGGTTTCCTTCTCCGCTCTCGGCGCCCTGACCCTTCCCGATCCTTGAGTATGGATGCGGCTTTACGCTGTCGTTGAGGCCGTTGCGGCTTCAGTTCGACACGCGACGTCCCAAAGAAAACCGAGCAGCTCTCGAGCAATCGCGGTGATGGCGACGTTGCTTTTTTTGCCCGATCCCACCAGCTTCCGATAACGAGTATTCAGCCGAACCTGCGCCTTCCATGCAATGTCAATAATCGGCTGCGGGATCTCGGGACGGCGCTTGTGCATCCAGTTTCCCACCTTAACGCTACCGCGATAACACCAAGCCGCTTCAAACAACAAGGCGCGCAAGGCGGAGTTGCCTGTCTTAGTTATTCCTCGCGATCGGATAGATCCGCCGCTTGAGTGCTCCCCCGGAACGAGGCCGAGATATGCCATTAGTTTGCGTGGATTATCGAAACGCGAGAACATCCCGACCTCGGCAACCAGCGTTGCGGCAATGACCAGGCCGACACCCTTGAAAGCCTGCAAGTTCGACACAGTGTGACCCAACGACCAAGTTTGTGAAACCAGCGCAATTTGCTCTTCCAACTCTTTCTTGCGGGCTTCGGCCTGTTCCAGGCGATTGAGGTAGCTTTGAAATGCGATCTGCTGCGCTTGATGAGAAAATTGTCGATTGCGAAGCCATGTCCGATGTCTGGAGGTCCAGGACTTGGCCGGATATCGCAGGTCGTGCTTCAGCAAAAACAGCTGAACTAATGTGCGAGCCTTCCGCGCATCGTGGGACGCGACGGAACGAGCGCGCACAAGATCTCGCATCGCCTCATGCACCGGGTCCGGTACCCAGACCGATGTGAGTTCGCCCGCACGCAACAACCGCGCGAGCATTACGGCGTCGCGGGTGTCGTTCTTCTGGCGGTTGCCCGGCCGGACGGGTGTATGGCTTGGCGCGACGACCCTGCAGGCAAACCCAAGACCCTCTATCTGGCGAAAGACGTTATATCCGCACGGGCCCGCCTCGTAGGCAAACTCTAGGAGACCATGCCGATCTCCAAGCTTTCTCACTAGCTTGGAGATCGCGTCCGGTTCGTTCGCGATGGTACCAATGAGGCGAACCTCACCCAGCCTTCCCGCTTCGGCAAATGCGACGGAAATAGAGTCCTTATGGACGTCCAGTCCAATATATGCATCGTAATGACTCATGATGGATACATCCTTCTCCCGACCGAAATGGCCGCCGGCCATGCTGCCCTCAAAGCACGGCTTCGCAAGAAGAAATGGTCATAGCATCTGGCTCTTTGCTGGTGCCGATACCGGCGCGGAGACGCTGGCACGCGCCATGACGATCATCGAGACGGCCAAGATGAACGGCGTCGATCCGCAGGCATATCTGGCCGACGTGCTCGATCGCATCCACGATCACAAGATCAATAGGCTCGACGAACTGCTCCCATGGAATTGGGCACCGGTTGCCGTCATCTGCGCCGAGGCCGCTTGATGGCAACAGTCACTTATGTCCGCACCATCAAATATGTCGCCGAAATTCTTGGCGAGGATCCAGAGCTTCTTCGGGCGATCGTCAGCAACGATGACAACCTGACCTACGGCAGTATCATCAGTGTCTACAACGGCGAGGACGAATCCGTCATCGCACTGACAGACGACGGCATGGAGGAGCTGGAACAAATGCTCTCCTATGCTCGCCGCTCAACTCAGGAATGGAACGACTTCCTCGACAGCTTTGTCGACGACGAAGAACTTATCGCCCGCATCAAAGCAAAATCTCCGCGGTAGCAATCGGCCGGTTACGCGAATAGCGTCGGGACATGCCAAAATCTCCAAGGGGAAACCATTGAAATCATTGGCATGTCGCACTTCAAATTAGAATGTACCTTCTGGGCCAAGCAGATCGCATAATGTATCGACTGGAGCGTACTGTCGAACAAGCTTCAAGTCCGACCGACAAGGAGGTCTTCGAGTTTCGAGAGTAGACGAACCTAGCATTTTAGCGGCACGGTTGAGCTGCGATTGATGGAGTCGTCCGACCACAATGAGCGCAACAGAAGTCAGGCCGCGATCGGTTGACCTTGAGGGATTGTTCTCACCTTGCTGTGCGAAACAGGCGCCTTTCAAGCAATGACTGCATGTCTCGGCGCCCGTCGGCGACGCAGTAAATGATCACATCCGAGCCGAGGATCCGGTAGATCATTCGCCACGGTTTGTGGTGTAGCTCGCGGTATTCGGTGATTCCGATCGGTGCGAGTTCCTTTGGAACGTTCCCGCGAGCCGGCATATCCTCTAAGCTCGAGGCGGCCGCCTCGAGTTCGCCCAGTATACGATCTGCTGTTTCTACGCCGTCGCGGTTGGCAATGAACTGGTAGAGGTCCTCGATATCTTGTTCCGCGTCCTCGGAGAGTAAAACGGTATAAGGCATCAGGATCGGGAAACGCGTTGTCGGATCCGCTTGAATGCTTCGGATGCGCGATCGACCTTGCCCGCTTCGACTTGCTTGTTGGTGAGCGCCAGCACCTTCAACAGAGCGATTGTCTCTTGGGTTTCCTCGTAAACGGTAACATCTTGGAGCACGGCTCTTGCCTCGCCATGTACCGTGAGTACGACAGGCTCGCGATTTTCAGCCAGCGAACGAACGATCTCGGGCGCATGCGCCTTGAGATAGCTGATAGGTTTTACCTGCTGCGAGAGCTTCATACATCGGTCTCCAATTTGACCAGAAGATAGACCTTTAAATGGTCGAATGCAATCTTTTGGACTCAGCTCTGGCGGACGCTGGTCGGCTTAATATTGCTGACACATAGTGTTCGAGGTTCATATCCGTTCAAGGCGGCCACCGCTCCCAGCGATCCCGAGTTCAGTGTCGGTGCAGTTGCTTGACCTTTGCCGACTTCACCATCTTCGGGACCTTCCTCGAGATCTCTTCAAGTGTCGTCATAGCCCTGTTCACCTGCGAGAGCGTGGACGTCCGCTCGGGAGCATATCGCACGATGAGATATTTTGTGTTTGAGGACAGCGCTGCCAGGTGGGCCAGCGTGCGATTGCGAAGGACAAGCCCTGCGGCCAGTGCTATTCGCGCCCGCTCGCCAAGGTCGTGTTGAAAGTTGCGGACCGTCTCGTCATCGAGACCCCTGGCCTGAAGAAGCGCGTCCAGATAGAGCTCGATGGCATGAAGAGCCAGCAGCCTCTGCGGAAGATGGTTGGGACTGGGTGGGGCCTCACCCAGCTTGATCGCGGCGGCTTTGTATTGCGACGCCAGGTTCAAAACGTCTCGCACGCTCGCAGATTTGCCGAGGTCCATGTTGCTAGATCTCCGCGTCAGGGTGAAACGTCGTGCTCGGTTTCGACCGCGTCGTCAGCCATTCGGGCCGGAGCTTTTGGGTTTTGTTTCCCGAAGATACGGATGAGGTCTTTCAGCATCATCCGCAGCTCTGGCCAGGGGGCGTCCTCGAGCTTGAGACCGGGATCATGCGTAACGATCAGGCAGTGCAGCTTTGCGGTGATTTCGATTGCCGAGGAGACCGGCGCGATTAACATCACCCGCCCAAGCACCCCGGCCTGTTCTGCGAGTTCCTGTTCGAGAGCGGCGACTGCACTGTAGCCAAGGCGCTGGTCAGCCTCCCTCCACCGTTTATGACGCTCGCGCAATTCGGCTTGTCGGGAACCGACATCCAAGAGCGCAATGCGGTGGAGAGCGGCCACTGAGCGGATCGGGAAGGCGCCGTCGTCGCCAGCCCTTTCCAGTTCGGAAATCGGCAAATCTCCGGCTGTTTGCAGCATGTTGGAAGCAAGTCGTTTTCGGAGGTGGGTGGCTCGGAGGCAGTGATGATGGTACGCGTACCAGCGCGGCCACAGCTCCGTGACAGGCGTTGGACCGCTTTCCCTTGGCCCGTCGATATTTGCAATGCGTTCGCTCAGTAGGCGTTCGGCAACGAGCAAGAGGTTGCGACGATCGATCCGGTTTGGAAGGTTTTTGGGGTCGCCATCGTTCGCGTCTTTATTTCTACGCGTAATTGCAGGCAAAGTTCTGCTAGTCTCAGAATCAGCCATGATCCAAGCTCCAACAAGCTAGATTTTGGTTAGGCTGGTCTCGCGTGCTCGAACACGTGGGCCAGCCGATTTGCAATGTCAGAATAAACGTCCCCGTTTAATCCGTCAATAAAGGGGACGTTTATGTCCGTTTTGCTACTTCGATAGCGCGATGGGGAAAGTGCTTGGATGGGACGACCGCCGCTAAAGCTGGAAGAAACAAAAGTTCGACTGTCTCTGGACACAAAGGACCGTATCAAAGCGTTAGTTGGAAACTACGGGATCGCTGCCTTTATCCGAGAGGCCATTGATAACGAGCTGGCGCGCCGAGAAGTTCGTTCCACGGATACGAGAAAAGTCGGCGATCCTGCCAAAAAGAAGTAGCGGATCGGTCAGGCCATAGTCCAAACATTGTTGGACCATGGAAGTGAGACGATACCTTGCTTGCCGCAGATTGGGCGATCACCTACAGCGTAAACTCATAAAATTTCTTGGCATTTATCTGCCGCCGTTATTCAAGGCTTCGAAATAGGGAAGCATTTGATGACGCGTCGTCGCTACGAACTGATTGACCACGAATGGTCGATCATATCGCCGTTGTTGCCCAACAAGCCACGCGGTGTTGCCCGCGTTGATGATCGGCGGGTACTGAATGGCATCCTCTGGCGGTTTCGAACTGGCTCGCCTTGGGCGGAGGTTCCTGAACGCTATGGCCCGCCGACGACCTGTTACAACCGCTTCGTGCGCTGGCGCAAAGCCGGGGTATGGGATCGGCTTCTTGAAGCGGTGTCCAAGGCCTACGATGGCGACATCGTCATGATCGGCTCGACCTCTGTCCGCGTTCACCAGCACGCGGCCACGGGAAAAAAAGGGATGGAGACGATGGTGGCATGGGACGTTCCCGCGGCGGGCTTACGAGCAAAATCCACGCGCTCGTCGATGCCGAAGGTCGCCCGGTCCATCTGAGCCTGACTGGCGGACAGATCGCCGATTGTGCCGAAGCCGACGCGCTGGCATCGTAAACTTAACTGCAACGAGGGCAGCCATAACACCGGCTGAGTTCGTCGGTCATGATCGGGCGATTTTCACCCACAGGTTCATGACCGCTGCGCGCAGTTCGCGATGATGGCTAGAGGGGATGTCGTGGCGGTGGATGTGGAACAGGTTGGCAATCGGGTCATGGATGGAGATGAAGCGTTGCAGATGTCGACGTGACTTGAAGCGCTTCATGATCCGCTCTCGCCGCCGGACAGGTTGGTGAGAATTCTCCGCCCACTGCCGGATTGTCTGATGGGAAACAATGATCCCACGGGCAGCCAGCAAGTCCTCGACCATGCGCAGGCTCAGAGGGAAACGGAAGTAAAGCCACACAGCGTGGGCAATGACTTCTGCGGGAAAGCGATGTCGGCGATAGAGCGGATCACGATGTGGCATGCCCGGTCATCGCACATCGAATTCGACATTGCGTTAAGTTGACGATGCCCTTGAAAACCTTGGAACAGCTTGCAGTGTCTCTCGACCTGCCTCCCTTGTCAGAGGCATAGTCGCCTTGTCGGGAATCGAACCCGACCGGTGTGAGACCGGGAACTTGGCTGGGGTTAGGTGGCGCGCAGTAGCGGCGGTTTGGAGTTGAACCGGGAAGGCACGGTAGGCCATGGCTGTCGGAACGGTGCCAACAATCGAACGCGAAGCTCACCGTCACGTTTAATTGCTAAGTGACAGAAGCTCAATGAGCCGACAACCGGCAACACCACGTCGCTTTCGGAAAACAACTGTGTGCTAACGGCCTTGTAGGAGCGGACGAAACTCTCATCTGGCTCCCAGTATTTCACGCGAATGCCGTTGATCTGGAATTGGTCGACACCGGCCAGAAGCTGCACGGCTCTCATGCGGTCTTCGTACGAATACATAAACTATCTCCTGTTAGTCCAAATATTCGTCCGCACCTCCACCGGACCAGTTTTACATGTCGCCTGACAGCGATACGGTAACGTAAGATCTTATACGCCGCCTCGCTGACCTCGACTCTTTGGCCTTCCCAAAGCGCGATGAATCTGAATCTCTCGTGCAAACCGGAGGTCTGCGACGCGATCAGGGATTTCATTACGTGACGATTTGATGGAGAAGGTCTGCGGCGACTGGCGCGGCAGACGAAGGACGCAGCCCAGGCACGACGTCTGCTGGCAATCGCGTCGATCTACGATGGAGGCTCGAACGGAAAAGCCTGCCGACACCGGCCAATCCCCTCGTGCCTCTGCATCTGCGACCGGCTCTCTTGGCCGGAGTGGCCATTGTCGCGCGTGCCGGACCCGGGATGCCCGAAATGTTGCGCGGGCAAATGTTTGGTCAGAATCAAGCGCGTTTCAGCAGCGCTATCGATGCGATCATGACCCATACATGCCGATCGATGGCGTCTTGGGCGAAATTTGCATAATGGTTGTAACGGGTAAATCGTCAAATACGGCCGAACCGCCCAGAAGCGCTCAATCCTCAGACACCGAACGGAAATTGATTGGGAGATCCATGGGTGCGGTCGCCGAGCGTTCTCGGCGCGATTGAGTGCACAGGCGGGGCATCATGGCTTGAGCGGCTATAACCGGTCGGATCGCGATCGGTCGATAGAATTGGATCAGATCAGATGCGTCCGTGGTGTTCATCTTTGAACGGTCACTCGACAACTACGCGTCCTTTCCCGGTTCGAACTTCACCATCGTGCCGCCACCCGTTGCCTGGTCCGTTGGAAAGACTTCTACACGCGCGACATCGACGTACACGGGGAGAGAGATCACGTCGTCGATAATGCGCGCTATGTTTTCCGGCTGGATCGGTCGGTAGCCGTCGTAAAGCACCGCGTTTGCCTGATTGCCAGGAATGGAAGAGCGGTAGAGATTCGTCTGCACACGGCCCGGAACTATTTCGCTTACCCTGACGGACGTACCAAGCAGGTCGCAGCGCAAATTATCGCAGAAGAGACTGAGACCAGCCTTGGAGGCTCCATAGGCGCCCATGTTAGGGTACGGCGCCTGCCCTCCGCTCGAGCCTATGTAGATGAGGTGACCGCGCTTTCGCGCGACCATACCAGGCAGAAAGACGCGCGTCAGATGAAGTGGCGCCTTGAGGTTGATATCGATCATCGCGTCGATCTCGGCCGGCTCAATGTCCTGGAAGGGGGCGCGGGTAGAAAGGATACCAGCGTTATTCACGAGAATATCCACCTCGATGCCGGCAAGCGCTTCGGCGATACGTGTCCAGTCACGGACATCTGCCTGTACCGGGATGGCTCCACTCGCCTCAGACAGTTCTGCAAGTTGTTCCTCGTTTCGGCCGACGGCGTAAACCGTAAACCCCTTGGCTCGCAACGTAGGCACGATGGCCTTTCCGATACCGCTGGTGGCACCCGTTACGACGGCAACGCGATAGGCGTCAGACATAGATGTAGCCTCCGCTAACCACAACGTTCTCCCCGGTTGCATAAGTGTTGCGACCCGAGGCCATCATGACGATCCATTCCGCCATCTCCGCCGGCTCTGCCGCACGACCGAGGGCGCTGGCCTTCGCAAGTTCGGGCAGAAATCCGAGTTCTTTGGCTCGTTCAGTCGCAAAGCCTGCCGGCGCGACCGAGTTTACGAGGATTTGGTCTTTGGCGCATTCCTGGGCAAACGATTTCGTCAGGCTGACCACTGCCGCCTTGGTGGCAGCGTAGTGAGCATTTTGGGGGTGCGCCTTGAAGGCATCAACCGACGTGACGTTGACGATGCGACCTGTCACCTCCGGCGCATTTACGAACTGTCGCATGTGGTGAACGGCAGCCACCATCATGTGATAGGTACCCTTCACGTTGACGGCATTTTCAAGATCCCAATCCGCGTCTGTAATTTCAAGAATCGGTTTTCGCGGATAGATCGCTGCGCTGTTTACCAGGGCATGGATGCGCCCGAACTTGTTGACAATCGCTTCGAAACCTCTGTGAGCGGTCTCCGAACGAGAAATGTCCGCAACAGCCGTTGCCACCTCTGCGCCAAGTGCACTTAGTTCCGCGGCCGAGGATGCGAGCTGCGCCTCATTGCGGTCGATCAGGCCGATCTTGGACGCGCCATGCGCGATCATCAATTTCGCAGTCGTCAGCCCCAAGCCTGCGGCCCCACCCACGATTACAACGGATTGCTTTTTCATGCCTCACCCTCGTGCTTGCTTGAAATATGTATGCTATAAGTTATATGATAAGTTTAATCTGATCAAGACAGTTTGAAAGTGCCGGACGCACGCGCTGTCATCAAGCAAATGAACTGTTTTTTCGCCGGGTCAAAGAAGCACACTCTCTCCAGACCAGGTGGCACGGTTCCGCTTATAACCGTTGAACGCTAACTTGGACTGTCGGTGGTTGCTGCATGATCCCTCGCCTTACATCGCCTTTCGCCATCGACGATACGGAATCAACCTTCTTTGAAAGTCTGATCGAAGCCGGTTTTACGGGCGACATTGATGCCTCCACCGCCGCGCGAATTGTATCCGCAACGGACAACTCGATCTACCAGTTGGCCCCGCGGGCCGTCATCTTTCCCAAGGGCGCAGAAGATCTTTGCGTTCTGACGCAGGTCCTGTCCGAGCCACGTTTTAGAGAAATCACCATTGCACCACGAGGAGGCGGTACCGGCACCAACGGGCAGTCCCTGACCTCGGGTGTCGCAGTCGATTGTTCTCGGCACATGAACCGTATCCTCGAAATCGATCCCGTCCGCCGCGTCGCACGTGTACAGGCTGGCGTTGTCAAGGACCAACTCAATCGCGAGCTGGAAAAGCACGGTCTTTTCTTCGCGCCCGAGCTTTCAACGTCCAATCGAGCGACTATCGGCGGCATGATATCAACGGATGCGTGCGGCCAAGGATCCTGCCTCTACGGTAAGACGAGCAAACATGTTCTCGGGCTGCGCGTGGTCCTGGTCGACGGCACGGACGTGTGGACTCGACCCCTCGAGAATTCGGCTCTGTCCGAAGTTTGTGCACGCTCGGACCGCCTCGGTGAAATCTACCGCATCGTTGACCGGATCACCCGTGAACAACAGGCCGAGATTAAAAGAGTATTCCCTGAACTGAACCGCTACATGACGGGCTACGATCTCGCGCACGTCAGGCGAGCCGATGGGAGTTTCGATCTCAACGCGATTCTTTGTGGCTCTGAGGGAACGCTTGCGATAATCGCCGAAGCCGAACTCAACCTTCTGCCCATCCCCGCGCGCTCGGCACTTTTCAACATCCGATACGACAATTTCAACAATGCGCTTGAAGATGCACGCGAACTGGCCAGACTTGGAGTGGCCTCCGTTGAAACGGTCGACGAAAAGGTGCTCGGCCTTGCCAAAGGGGACATCATCTGGAGCGAAATTGCGCGTTTCTTCCCCGATAACGTCGATACTGCCTCCAACGGCATAAACATCGTTCAAGTCCTCGGCCACAACGACGCCGATCTGAAAGGCCAGGTGGCCATTATTGAGAAGGCACTGGGTAACGTCGCCTTGCGCCATATGGGCTACAGCATTGCAATGGAAAAGCGCGATGTTGAAGCAATATGGTTGATGCGTAAGCGTGCGGTCGGCCTGCTTGGAAATGTCGAGGGCTCGGTGAGGCCCGTCGCTTTTGTCGAAGATACGGCAGTTCCACCAGAAAACCTCGCCGCATACATTCGCGAATTCCGATCACTTTTAGACAACGAAGAACTCTCCTATGGCATGTTCGGTCACGTGGATGCGGGGGTCTTGCATGTCAGGCCTGCTCTCGATCTCACTCGCACCGATCACCAGCATAAGGTCCGCAGGATCAGCGACGCCGTGGTTGCGTTGACGAAGAAGTATGGCGGAGTGTTATGGGGAGAGCATGGGAAAGGTGTGCGGTCAGAATATGTGCCAGAGTATTTCGGCCCACTGTATCCAGCTTTGCAAGCAATCAAGGCAGCCTTTGATCCGGAAAACCGTCTCAATCCAGGAAAGATCGCGACGCCGGGCTATGCCAAGCTGCTGAAGATTGACGATGTGCCGCTGCGTGGCAACTTTGACCGATCGATAGGCGATGACATTCGCGCCGCTTTTGACAACGCCGCATATTGCAACGGTAACGGCGCGTGCTTCGATTTCGATGCGACCAGCCCCATGTGTCCGTCCTACAAGGCGACGCGCGATCGCCGCTTTTCCCCCAAGGGACGGGCGTCATTGATACGCGAATGGTTACGCCTGCTGTCGGAGAAAAAGGTCGACCCTCGCAATCAAGCAGAGCGTCAGAACCAGATCAGCAGCCTTCTAAACCTCCCCATTCGCGCCTGGAACACCATCAATCCAGCAAATCGCAGCGATTTTTCCCACGAAGTGCGTGCGGCGATGGACACCTGTCTCGCTTGCAAGGCATGCGCCGGTCAATGCCCCGTGAAGGTCAGTGTCCCGGTTTTCCGTTCGAAGTTTCTTGAACTCTACCACACCCGATATCTTCGGCCGATCAAGGATCCGATCGTAGCGATGATCGAAACGCTCCTGCCATTGATGGCGAAGGCAAGGCCGCTGTACAACACCTTTGTCGGATCAGGAGCAGGTCGCACTATCTTGCGCGCTGTCGGCCTGACCGCCCTCCCCGCCATGCCTCCTCTCTCACTGGAAAAGCAAACACAGGCGATGGGGGTAATGATTGCCTCGGTCGAACGTATTGCCGATCTGTCGGTCGAGGCTCGGGCAACATCCGTCATTTTTGTGCCTGACGCCTTCACCGCCAATTTCGATCCTGAGGTCATCGTTTCAGCACTACGGCTTGCAAAGAAATTGGGCCTTACCCCCTACCTCGCGGCTTCCCACCACAACGGCAAGGCGCTCCACGTCCACGGATACCTGCGAGCCTTTAGAAGGAGGGCTTCGCGGACTTCAAACTATTTTGACAAACTTACAGAATTGGGGGTGCCCCTTGTCGGTCTCGACCCATCAATGGCTCTGACATTTCGAAGCGAATATGCTGCCTCGCCCGAAACCCAGACGAAGGCGCGAGTTCTCTTGCCTCAAGAGTGGCTTCGCGATCACCTCCACTCTCTAAAGATCGACAATCCTTTCATTCCGGAGCGCTTGATACTCCTTCCCCACTGCACAGAACGCACGAACGCCGCGGGAGGCCTTGCTGACTGGCGTCAAGTCTTCCGCGCGGCTGGGGCTGACCTTGAAATTGCCGATGTGGGTTGTTGCGGAATGGCGGGGACGTTCGGTCATGAAGTACGCAACCGGTCAATCTCCGAGAAGCTCTACCAAATGAGTTGGAAAGACCACATAGACCAGGCCGAAGGCCGCCTCGTCATGGCGACGGGCTATTCCTGTCGCTCTCAAGTGAAAGAGATCGACAGGAAGAGTGTGCCTCATCCAATTTCTGTGCTCAACGCCATGATGGGTAGCGATGGGACCTGAAACCAAGTGTTGGCGAAGCCGAGAGATCTTCATATATGATAACTGGCATCAGATATCTGAGGCGTAACGTTACATGTCCTTAATTCCCCAGCGCGGCAATCTCGCGCAGCTCGTCATCGAAAAACTGACTGACCGACTTGAGGACGGCACCTATCTGCCCGGTGCGAGGATGCCGTCGAGTGCCGAGCTCTGTGAAGAGTTCGGCGTTTCTCGTACGGTCATGCGAGAGGCTCTCGCCTCCCTGAAAAGCGCTGGCCGAGTGGTCGCCCGCCAAGGTTCCGGCGTTTTCGTGACGGAGCGTGATACTCGGCCTATTCATTTCGAGGCGGGCCGCATCGACGATTTCCGGTCGGCCCTTGAAATCCTTGAACTGCGCTTCGGCGTGGAAATGCAGTCGGTTGCGCTGGCTGCCGCGCGGCGCACTCCTGAAGCGCTTGCCGACATAGCGCGCGCCTACGATATCTTGAATGGGCTTGAAACCGACGACATCGAAGCCGAGGCCGAAGCCGATTTCGCCTTTCACATGGCCATTGCGCGAGCCACCCGAAATCCGCATTTCCCTCGTCTATTGGAAGCGCTCATGGGAGAAATCAGCTCCGAACTTCTGATGAAGTTCAGGCAGTCCGGCCCGTCGCGCGCTAGTTTCGTCGCCAAGATCAAGAAAGACCATGCTATGATATTGTCTGCTATCACCCAGGGCGATGAGGCGGCCGCGCAGACAGCCCTTTCGACTCATCTGAGCGACAGCCTGAGCCGCTATCGCAGCCTGCTCGCGGCCGCAAGATAGTCATAATCTACCGCGCACCATGCATTCTACCCCGCTCTCGCAAGTGGATCGGCAATCCTTACCCAATAAACGCGTTGATTGCGTTTCCGGATAGGACTTTTGGCAACAAATGGAAACGCGCGGGTAGCAGAGCAACTGCTTAACGCGCCACCAAATGTTGCACGGGAGCAATTGCGGACCGAGAGGTTACGTTCTTATCGGATCGCTCAGCCGCATGGGGGTCGCTCTAAGCCGGCTTTGGGTGTTCATTTCCGGCCACTATTCGGCGCGGTTAATTACGCAAATGGAGACCCTCAAAAGCGAAGTTTAAAGCTGCACCCGGTCTCTGTTCCGAGAAAATGCGGTCATCGAAAAAGTGACGTTTAGTCCGGCCCTGACGGTAGACGAGACCATATGGAATAGACCGGGCCTTCGCCGACTTTCCTTACGGTGTCGACTCATAAACTCTTGCACCAGATTCTTGTTGCGACGAGCTTTACGGCGGCGAGGTAGTTTTCCGGGCGCTTGTCATATCGGGTTGCGATGCCTCGGAACTGTTTGATCCTGTTGAAGAACCGTTCCACGAGATTGCGTTGCCGATAGACCCAGCGCGAGAACACGAAAGAGCCCTTGCGATTACTCTTCGGCGGAATGTTGGCCCAGGCCTTTCGATCGGCCGCCTTCGCCCGAAGGGCATTCGTGGCATAACCCTTGTCGGCCAGCAGGATGTCCCCCTCGCCAAGCTCATCCGTCAGCGCGTCGGCTTCGGCACAATCGGCGATCTGTCCGCCAGTCAGGCGCAGATGGACCGGGCGACCTTCGGCATCGACGAGCGCGTGGATTTTGCTCGTAAGCCGCCGCGGGAACGTCCCATGCCACCATCGTCTCCATCCCTTTTTTTCCCGTGGCCGCGTGCTGGTGAACGCGGACAGAGGTCGAGTCGATCATGACGATGTCGCCATCGTAGGCCTTGGACACCGCTTCAAGAAGCCGATCCCATACCCCGGCTTTGCGCCAGCGCACGAAGCGGTTGTAACAGGTCGTCGGCGGGCCATAGCGTTCAGGAACCTCCGCCCAAGGCGAGCCAGTTCGAAACCGCCAGAGGATGCCATTCAGTACCCGCCGATCATCAACGCGGGCAACACCGCGTGGCTTGTTGGGCAACAACGGCGATATGATCGACCATTCGTGGTCAGTCAGTTCGTAGCGACGACGCGTCATCAAATGCTTCCCTATTTCGAAGCCTTGAATCACGGCGGCAGATAAATGCCAAGAAATTTTATGAGTTTACGCTGTAGGGAGGTCCGTGCGGCCCGCCTCCCGAACTCACATGTTCGGATAGACCGGGCCTTCGCCGCCTTGCGGCGGCACCCAGTTGATGTTCTGGTTCGGGTCCTTGATGTCGCAGGTCTTGCAGTGCACGCAGTTCTGCGCGTTGATGACGAAGACTTGCCTGCCGTCCTTCTCCACCCATTCGTAGACCCCGGCCGGACAGTAGCGCGTCGACGGACCGGCATAGACGTCGTGCTCGGAGCGCTTCTGCAGCTCCATATCCTTCACCTGGAGATGGACCGGCTGATCTTCCTCGTGGTTGGTGTTCGACAGGAACACCGAGGACAGCCGGTCGAAGGTCAGAACCCCATCCGGCTTCGGATAGTCGATCTTCTTGTGCTGCGCTGCGGGTTCGAGGGTCTGCGCGTCGGTCTTTCCGTGCTTCAGCGTGCCGAAGAAGGAGAAGCCGAACAGCTGGTTGGTCCACATGTCGAGACCTCCGAGCCCGACGCCGATCGCGGTGCCGAACTTCGACCACAGCGGCTTGACGTTTCTCACCCGCTTCAGGTCCTGGCCGATGGCGCTGTCGCGCCAGCCGCGTTCGATCTCGATCGGCTCGTCATTGGCGCGGCCAGAGGCGATCGCTGCTGCCAGCTTCTCGGCCGCGAGAATGCCTGAAAGCACCGCATTGTGGCTGCCCTTGATGCGCGGCACGTTGACGAGACCGGCCGAACAGCCGATCAGCGCGCCACCGGGGAAGGAGAGTTTCGGCACCGACTGGTAGCCGCCCTCGGTGATCGCACGCGCCCCATAGGACAGACGCTTGCCGCCCTCGAACGTGCCGCGGATCGCCGGATGCGTCTTGAAGCGCTGGAACTCCTCGAACGGGAAGAGATAGGGGTTCTTGTAATTCAGGTGCACGACGAAGCCGACGGCGACCATGTTGTCTTCGAGATGATAGAGGAACGAACCGCCACCGGTCTTCATGCCGAGCGGCCAGCCGAACGAGTGCTGCACCAGGCCCGGACGGTGGTTTTCCGGCTTCACCTGCCAGAGCTCTTTCAGACCGATGCCGAACTTCTGGACGTCGCTGTCCTTCGAGAGGTTGAATTTGGCGATCAGCTGCTTGGCGAGCGAACCGCGCACGCCCTCGCCGATCAGGGTGTATTTGCCCAAGAGCGCCATGCCGCGGGCAAAGTTCGGGCCCGGCTCGCCGTTGCGCTCGATGCCCATGTCGCCGGTGGCAACCCCGATGACCGCGCCCTCGTCGTTGTAGAGCACTTCGGTTGCGGCAAAGCCCGGATAGATCTCGACGCCGAGTTCCTCCGCCTTTGTCGCCAGCCAGCGACAGACGTTGCCGAGCGATACGATGTAGTTGCCGTGATTGTTCATCAGCGGCGGCATCAGGAAGTTCGGCAGGCGGATCGAGCCGGCGGGTCCCAACAACAGGAAGTGGTCGTCCGTCACTTCGGTCTTGAACGGATGGTCGGCCTCGTCGCGCCAGCCCGGCAGCAGCCTATCCATGCCGATCGGATCGACGACCGCGCCGGACAGGATATGCGCGCCGACCTCGGCGCCCTTTTCGAGCACGACGACCGAAAGCTCCGGATTGACCTGCTTCAGCCGGATCGCCGCCGCAAGACCCGCCGGTCCCGCACCCACGATCACAACGTCGAACTCCATGCTCTCGCGTTCGGGCAGATCACTCATCTCGGACATGTTCGCTTCAAAGTGCCTTTTCGAGTTCCGGCAGAGCGTCGAAAAGATCGGCAACCAGGCCGTAGTCGGCAACCTGGAAGATCGGCGCCTCTTCGTCCTTGTTGATGGCGACGATGACCTTCGAGTCCTTCATGCCGGCGAGGTGCTGGATCGCACCGGAGATGCCGCAGGCGATGTAGAGATCGGGCGCGACGACCTTGCCGGTCTGGCCGACCTGCCAGTCGTTCGGGGCATAACCGGCATCGACCGCAGCGCGCGAAGCGCCGACGGCAGCACCGAGCTTGTCGGCAACCGGCAGGATCACTTGCCTGAACTTTTCGGAAGAACCAAGTGCACGACCGCCGGAGATGATGATCTTGGCAGACGTCAGCTCCGGACGGTCGGACGACGACAGGGCGTCGGCGACGAAGGAGGAAACGCCGGGGTTGGCGGCAGCCGAGACGGTCTCCATCGCAGCAGAACCGCCTTCCGCGGCGGACGCGAAGGAGGCGGTGCGCACGGTGATGACGCGCTTGGCTTCGGTCGTCTGCACCGTCTGGATGGCGTTGCCGGCATAGATCGGACGCAGATAAGTATCCGACGAGACAACTTCGATGATTTCCGAGACCTGGGAAACGTCGAGCAGGGCTGCAACGCGCGGCATCACGTTCTTGCCGACCGAGGTCGCGGCCGCAACGATCGTGTCGTAGTTGCCGGCGAGCGAGACGATCAGGGCAGCGAGCGGCTCTGCCAGGTTGTTGGCAAGCGACGCGTCGTCGGCAACGAGCACCTTGGCAACGCCCGCAAGCTTGGACGCCTGTTCGGCTGCAGCCTTGGCGCCGGCGCCGGCAATGAGGATGTGCACGTCAGCTCCAGTCCCACTGGCGATCTTGGCGGCCGCGCTCAGCGCCTTGGCGGTCTGGTCGGAAAGGTGGTTGCTGTCGTGGTCAGCCAGAAGAAGAATGGCCATGATAAAATCTCCCTTTCCTTAAATCAGAGCACGCCGGCTTCGGTTTTGAGCTTTTCGACGAGCTCGGCGACCGACTTGACCTTGATGCCGGCCTTGCGGCCCGACGGCTCCTCGGTCTTCAGCACCTTGAGGCGGGCAGCCGTGTCGACGCCGAAGTCGGCCGGCGTGTGTCTGTCGAGCGGCTTCTTCTTCGCCTTCATGATGTTCGGCAGTGAGGCGTAGCGCGGCTCGTTCAGGCGCAGGTCGGTGGTGACGACGGCCGGCAGCTTGATGTCGATCGTCTGCAGACCGCCGTCGACTTCGCGCGTCACCCTTGCTGTGCCCTCTGGTGCCTTGCCGTCGCCGATCTCGACCTTGGAGGCAAAGGTGCCTTGCGCCCAGCCGAGGAGAGCGGACAGCATCTGGCCGGTCTGGTTCGAATCGTCGTCGATTGCCTGCTTGCCGACGATGATCAGGCCCGGCTGTTCAGCCTCGGCCACACCCTTGACGATCTTGGCGACAGCGAGCGGCTCGACCTGGTCTTCGGCCTCAACCAGAATGGCGCGGTCCGCCCCCATGGCAAGCGCGGTGCGCAGCGTCTCTTCGGCCTTGGCCGGACCAACGGAAACGACGACGACTTCGTCCGCCTTGCCGGCTTCCTTCAGCCTGAGCGCCTCTTCGACCGAGATTTCGTCGAAGGGGTTCATCGACATCTTCACATTCGCCAGCTCGACACCCGAGCCGTCTGCCTTCACCCGGATCTTGACGTTGTAGTCAACGACCCGTTTGACGGTGACCAGGATCTTCATGTCTCGATCTCCTCAAGCGAGCGTATAGGCCGTCTTGACCGTGGTGTAGAACTCCGCGGCGTAGCGGCCTTGTTCACGCGAGCCGTAGGACGAACCCTTGCGGCCACCGAAGGGCACATGGAAGTCGACGCCAGCGGTGGGCAGGTTCACCATGACCATCCCGGCCTCCGAATTCCTCTTGAAATGAGTGGCATGCTTGAGGCTCGTCGTCGCAATGCCTGAAGACAGACCGAAAGTGGTGTCATTGGCGACGGCCAGCGCCTCGTCGTAGTCCTTCACGCGGATGACGGCCGCGACTGGTCCAAAGATCTCTTCACGCGCAATCCGCATCTGGTTCGTCGCCTCGGTAAAGAGGGCCGGCTGCAAGTAGAATCCGGGCGTTTCCCGCTCCAGTCTCGTCCCGCCGAAAGCGAGCTTTGCCCCCTCGTTGCGACCGATGTCGATATAGTCGGCATCCTGCTTCAATTGGCTCGCGTCGACAACCGGACCGATATGAGTGCCCGCCTTGAGTGCGTCATCTACGACGAGACCCTCAAGCCGCTCTGAAAGCGCGCTGACAAAGCGGTCGTGAATCCCTTCGGTAACGATCAGACGCGACGAGGCCGTGCAACGCTGCCCAGTGGAGAAGAAGGAAGAGTTCGCCGCAGCCTCGATGGCGACGGAAAGATCAGCATCATCCAACACGACGAAGGGATTCTTCCCGCCCATCTCGAGCTGGAATTTGCGGTTATGCTCGACCGATGCGAGTGCGACGCGCTTGCCTGTACCGACCGAGCCCGTGAACGTGATGGCATTGACATCCGGGCTGTCGAGCAGCGTCTGGCCGACGATGCTGCCGCGGCCCATGACGAGGTTGACGACGCCGGCAGGCGCGCCAGCGCGGTGCAGGATATCGACGAGCGCCCAGGCAGAACCAGGGACGAGATCGGCGGGCTTCAACACGATCGTGTTCCCATAGGCGAGCGCCGGGGCGATTTTCCACGCAGGAATGGCAATAGGAAAGTTCCAAGGCGTAATGATGCCGACGACGCCGACAGGCTCGCGGGTTATCTCGACGCCTATATTTGGCCGGACCGAAGGCAGCATCTCTCCTGACAGACGCAAGACCTCACCGGCGAAGAAATCGAAGATCTGCCCGGCACGCGTGACCTCGCCGATCGCCTCTGGCAGGGTTTTGCCCTCTTCGCGGGCGAGCAGGCGACCGAGTTCTTCCTTTCGGGCAATTATTTCGTCGCCCGTCTTCTTTAGCATTGCATGGCGCTCCAGGATCGGCGAACGCGACCAGGAGGCAAGCGAGGCCTTTGCGGCGGCGATAGCTTGCTTCGTATCCTCAGCGCTCGCGTGAGCATATTCGCCAATGACTTCGTTGGTGTTGGACGGGTTGATGTTCGCCGAAGCGTGGCCGGACACCCATTCGCCGGCGATCAAATTTCTATGCAGCATTGTCGTTTCCGTTCAGTGCAGGCCAAGATAAGCTTTGCGGACGTCTTCGTTGTGGAGAAGTGCGGCGCTTTCGCCGGAGAGGTGGATCCGTCCATTCACCATGACATAGGCGCGTTGCGAGAGTTTCAGCGCGTGATTGGCATTCTGCTCAACGAGAAAGATCGTCTTGCCCATAGCAGCGATCTCGCTCAAGACTTCGAACACGCGCTTGACGACGAGTGGCGCGAGACCGAGCGAGGGCTCGTCGAACAGTATCAGCTCGGGACGGGCCATCATGGCTCGTGCGATGGCGAGCATCTGCTGCTCGCCCCCCGACATGGTGCCGGCTGTCTGGTTGCGACGCTCTTTCAGGCGAGGAAAAAGCTCGAACATCGTCGCCCGGTCTTCGTCGAAATGATCCATGCCGATCGGCGTCGTTCCCATCATCATGTTCTCCTCGACACTCATATCCTGGTAGATCTGACGCCCTTCCGGGACCAGCGCTATGCCGCGCCGCGAGATCCGGTTTGTCGGAGCGCGGGAAATGTCCTCGCCTTTGTGCAAGATCTTTCCCGTCGAAGCCCGCGGCGCGCCGAAGATCGCGGAAAGAAGCGTCGTCTTTCCAGCACCGTTTGCGCCGATAAGGCTCACAATCTCTCCTTTGAAAATGTGGACGTTCACACTCTTCAGCGCCTCAACGGCGCCGTAGTAGGCGTGCACCTCTGCGAACTCCAGGAGAGGAATGTTGTTTTCGGACACCTGCTTCATGCGTGGACCTCCTCTTCGCTGACGCCGAGATAGGCCGCGACGACTGCCGGATCGTTTGCCACTTCGTCCGGCGTTCCATCAGAAATGACTTCACCATGATCGAGCACGACAATGTGCTGCGAAATCCGCATGACCAGGCCCATATCGTGTTCGATGACGAGGACTGTCTGACCGTGTTCCTGGCAGAGCCGTTGAATGACTGCAGACAGATCGCGCGTTTCGGAGGGATTGAGACCGGCGGCCGGTTCGTCGAGGCAGATGAGCTGCGGATCGGTACACATGGCACGCGCGATTTCGAGGCGCCGCTGGCGACCATAGGGTAGCTCGCCAGCCAGCCGGTTGGCGTCGTCTGCAAGGTTCATCTCGCCGAGCCAATAATAGGCACGGTCGACAGCTTCACGTTCGACCCGGCGGAACGCCGGCGTGCGGAAGACGCCGCTCAGCAGATTGTTTGCCGTCACCAGGTGCTGGGCCACGAGCAGGTTCTCGATCACAGACATTTCCTTGAACAGGCGGATGTTCTGAAAGGTACGAGCAATGCCGGCTCGGGTGACGAGATGAGACCCGCCTGTAATCGGTTTGGTCGTCAATACACCGATATCCTGTGTTCCGTCGCGCCCGTTCAGGACAATCTCGCCTTCGCTCGCGCGGTAAAAGCCGGTGATGCAGTTGAACATCGTCGTCTTGCCGGCGCCGTTTGGGCCGATGAGCGCCGTCACCTTGCCGCGTTCCACCGAGAAGCTGACATTGCGGTTGGCGACGATGCCGCCGAATCGCATTGTGACATTGCGCACGTCGAGAAGGGGTGCGTTCATCGGCCCGCCTCCGCGTTTGCTGCAAGTGTAAACCGCTGGCGGCTTTCCTCGGCTTTGCTCGGGAAAAAGGCCGGGCGTTTGATGCGCACAAGGCCGCGTGGCTTCCAGATCATCATCACGACCATCAACACGCCGAAAACCAGCACGCGATATTCGGCAAAGTCGCGCAGGAGCTCCGGCAAAATGGTGAGCACGAGTGCAGCGGCAATGACACCGACGGTCGAGCCCAGTCCGCCGAGGACAACGATTGCGAGGATGAGGGCGGATTCAAAGAACGTGAACGAGGTCGGGTTTACGAAACCCTGATGGACGGCAAAGAAGACCCCGGCCAATCCGCCAGTCGATGCGCCAAGCATGAAAGCGGTAAGCTTGGTAAACACGTGATTCACGCCGAGCGAACGGCACGCGATTTCATCCTCGCGCAATGCCTCCCACATGCGACCAAGTGGCATGACGCGAAGGCGTTCGACCGCATAGATGACCAAGCACACCACCAGGAAGAGCACGATGTATATGAACCAGAATTTGTAATCGGCACTGTAGGGGATGCCGAGATATTCGTGCAGCGGAACGCCGCCCTGCTTGGCCGTCCGGGTAAATTCAATGCCGAGGAAAGTAGGGGCCGGGGCCGGGGCACCGTTGGGTCCTCCGGTGAACTCCAACCAGTTGTTGAGCACCAGGCGAATGATTTCGCCGAAACCCAGTGTGACGATGGCAAGGTAATCACCATGCATTTTCAACACCGGGAAAGCGAGGATCATGCCGAAAAAGCCCGCGAGCAAAGGGGCAATAACCAGCGCGCTCCAGAAGCCGAGACCGAGATACTGGGCACCAAGCGCAAGGAGATAGGCGCCGACAGCGTAGAAGGCGACGAAACCCAGGTCCAGCAATCCGGCGAGGCCAACGACAATATTGAGACCGAGGCCGAGCAGGCAGTAGATGAGCGCGAGGATCGCAATGCCGAGGAAGTATTTGTCGGCGACGAGCGGCAACGCAAGTCCCGCGACAAACAGTAGCGCGAGGACCAGTGCCGGGGACTTCTCCGACCCTGTCATAACTGTCACGCCTGCCCCGCTACCGCCGACCCGGCCAATGATCCGCTGGCCAATGGCGGTAATTGCGATCAGTGATATCGCGACACGCCCGATGGTGACGATGGCGGCAAGCACGACGGCCCGCGTCATTTCATTGTGGAACGAAAAGCCCTCCAGGACGAG
This sequence comes from Ensifer sp. YR511, assembly GCF_900103045.1. Lineage (NCBI taxonomy): Bacteria > Pseudomonadati > Pseudomonadota > Alphaproteobacteria > Hyphomicrobiales > Rhizobiaceae > Ensifer > Ensifer sp. YR511. The sequence continues at coordinate 28,097 of NZ_FNGR01000041.1, read as the reverse complement.
ACCGGAGATGGGGCCGAACAGGATGAGCGACACGGTGAATGTGAGTAGCGCCTGCTTGAGGAGCTGTGGTAGGGGATTTTTTTCCATGTTCCTTCTCCTCATACTTTCTGGATTTCCGGGCGACCGAGCAGGCCGTACGGGCGAAAAAACAGGAGGAGAATGAGCAGCGCAAAGGCGAACACGTCCTTGTAGTCCGTGCTGACATAGCCCGCGAACAGAGCTTCGGTGAGGCCGAGCAATACCCCGCCAAGGACAGCGCCCGGCAGCGACCCAATGCCCCCCAATACGGCGGCAGTAAAGGCCTTGATGCCCATGACGAAGCCGATGAAAAAGTTGAAAGAGCCGTAGTTGAAGGTGACGAGGGTACCACCGACGGCGGCCGTCGCGGCGCCGATAACGAACACGGTGGAGATGATCCGATCGGTGTTGACGCCCAGTACCGCCGAGATCCGGATATTTTGCTGGGTCGCCCGGCATTCGCGTCCGATGCGCGTGTAGTTGATGACGTAGGTGAGAATGCCCATGGCGATCAGCGAGGCGATAAGGATGACCGTCTGCATGTAGGTGATCTGCGCAAAGTGAACGTCGTCACCGAAGCGGAACGCACCGCTAATGAGTATTGGCACGCCTTGGTCACGAGCGCCCTGAGAGATCTGGACATAACTTTGTAACATCAACGAAATGCCGATCGCAGAGATGAGTGGAGCAAGCTTGGTCGAGCCTCGCAGCGGCCGGTAGGCTACCCTTTCGATCGCCCAGCCATAAACGGCTGTGATGAGGCATGTGATCACCAGAATGGTAATCAATGCGAATGGAACGGACTGAACGCCGAAGAAGGCGAGAACAGCAAGGGTGATCGCGGCGATGTACGCGGAAACCATGTAAACGTCGCCATGGGCGAAATTGATCATACGGATCACGCCGTAGACCATGGTGTATCCGACTGCGATCAAACCGTAGATCGTGCCGAGCGTGATCCCGTTTATCAATTGCTGCGCCAAGATAAAGATATCCATGGCAGACCCCTCTTTTCTTGATTGGTGGAGGGGACCGGAGGAGCGCACACCAACCGGTCCCCTGGCGGGGCGCGACCTGGTTAGTTGCGAACCGGATTACCCTTGTCGTCGAACGAGTAGAAGACGAACTTGAAGTCCTTCACATCACCCTTTTCGTTCCAAGCAAGGTTGCCTACCGCCGACTTCACGCTGTTGGAGCGGAGCCACTTGACCTGATCTTCGATAGTCCCTTCCTTGGTGCCCTGTAGGGCAGCGACAATGGCCTGTGCGCTGGCATACCCAAAGAGCGTGTAGTTGTCGGGAGCGACGTTCTTGCTCTTCAGGTCGTTGAGGGCATCGGCCGCCGCAGGGTCTTCCTTCGGATCGGCTGCGGACGAATAATAGACACCCTTGAGGTTCTGCGGCCCCCCCGAGGCGGTAACGATTTCAGCCTGGGCCAAAGCGTCGCCGCTGACGAACACGACGTTCAGGCCTTGCTCGTGGATCTGGCGGATCAGGGGACCAGCTTCGGGAATGAGGCCACCGAAGTAGACTGCTTGAGCGCCCGTGCTCTTGATCTTGGTGACCAGTGCATTGAAGTCGCGTTCACCGCGTGTCAGGCCTTCATAAAGGACCGGCGTCACGCCTCGCTCGGCAAGCGTATTCTTCAGCGCGTCCACCAGGCCCTGGCCGTACGTATCCTTGTCGTGGATCAGCGCGATCTTGTCGTACTTCAACGTGTCGAGGATGAACGATCCGGCCACGACCGCCTGCTGGTCATCGCGACCGCATGTGCGGAACATGGTGTCGAACCCGCGGTCCGTAACAATCGGATTGGTCGAGGACGGCGTCACCGTCAGGATGCCGGCATCGCTGTAGATCTCGGAAGCGGGAATCGTGCTGGACGAGCAGAAGTGCCCGACAACCGCCTGCACCTTGTCCTGGTCGACAAGACGGTTCGCAACTGAAACAGCCTGTTTGGGCTCGCAAGCGTCATCGCCCTTTACCAGTTCGATCTGCTTGCCGTCGACGCCACCTGCATTGTTGACGTTGTCGACATAGGCCGCGACCCCTTTCCACACCTGCTCGCCGAAAGTGGCGTTGGCACCTGTCATCGGTCCCGCCACGCCGATCTTGATCGTATCGGCAGCGGAAGCGTTGAAAGCGAGAACCGCGGAGACGAAAGCCGCGGAAGTGAGGAGCTTGGAAATAGATTTCATCGATCTTCCCTCTGGTTAGGCCCTGTCTGGCCTTGTTTGTTCGAGCAACCGCGTTGGATCGCCGTTGATTGTTGTTGGCCAGCCCGAATGCCGGTGGTCGGGCAATCAGGGTGACAGTTTTATTCGATTGTCAGGTTCAGCTGTGGGCTACGGATATGCCCTTGCCGGCCATATGGAGCGTGCATCAAGTGCTCGCTGGCCCAAACCAAGAAACAACGGCGATAGACAAGTTTTACTTTTCTAGGCAGCTGCCACTTGGGTGTTTCAGTCGAACTCGTGCGTGGAGGACCAATCTTCCGAACAGATCCAGTCGCAGAACGTCGAGATGATCTTTACCCGTTTGTGGGCACGCGGAACGACGAGATAGAAGCCGGGAATATCCTTCTCGTTCATGTCCTGGAGCCGGTCGACACCTAGCGGCGCGACCAGCCGGCCGGCATTGATGTCCGCCAGTGCGTCCATTCTCGACACGAGCCCCACTCCGAGCCCTGAGACCGCTCCGCGGCGCATCGTGGCAGCGTCCTGAAACTCGATCTCTCCTGCCACCTCGTGTGCTTCAAGCTCCAGGTGCCGAAGAACCTTGCCCCAAAGATTACGCGCCATAACGGGATGGAGGAGCGTAAGCCCAGTGAGGTGTCTTGGCTCTTTAAGACTGGAGGCAAGCTCGGGGGCGCAGCAGATGACTTTTGGATCTCGAATTAACAACTGGCAGTCGTAATCCTTCCAGTTGCCAAAACCCCATTGAATGCAAACGTCGACTTCGTCGGCAGCGAAATCTCGGATGTTGACCATCGTCGTCATCCGAATATCCGCGCCAGGCATAAGCTCGCGAAAACGCTCCAGCCGCCCCATCAGGTACCGAGTGGCGAAGTAGGGGCTGACATTGATGTTGATACGGTTGCGGTAGGTTGAGTTCGTGACGCGCCGAATCCCCTCGGTAAACTCATTAAAACCGGCTTCGATGAAATGAGAAAGGACGATGGCCTGTTCCGTCGGCTCGATGACCCTCGCCTTGCGCTCAAACAGCGATACGTGAAGAATGTCCTCCAGCAGCTTGATCTGCTGGCTGACAGCCTGAGGCGTGACGAGCAGTTCGTCAGCCGCACTGCGGAAACTTCCCTGGCGCATGACCGCCCAGAACGCGCGAAGGGCGTTAAGGGGCGGAAGCCGCGTATGTTGTCCGACCAATTTCGCCCTCCCGCAGCAGAAACCAACGTTTCGAGCGCCATCTATCGGCGCCGCCGAGTCTGACTATATCACTGCTTTTTCAAGGAATGGGCGGTTCTCGACAACGCGTTCGTAGCCGACTTCAGTCAGATCCAGCGTGCGATATTCACCATAAGCGATCAACTCGGAAATGCCTCGTCCGGTCGCAGGACCCTGCTGGAGACCATGGCCGGAAAAACCGTTGGCAAATACGAAATTACGCACGTCTGGATGACGACCAACGATGAGGTTGTGATCGAGCGTGTTGAAATCGTAATGCCCCGCCCACTGGTTGACGACCTTGATCGCCTCGAACGCCGGTGAGCGCTCGGCCAAGGCCGGCCAGATAATCCTCTCGAACTCCTCGTAACGGGGTTCGAAGTCATCCCAATCGGCTGCCGGATCCTCGACGGGCGGGCACCCCGTCAGGAAGAAGCGCCCTTCCGGCCGGCAGAACACACCGGACGGATCGATCATCAGCGGCAAACGGCCCTGGTTGACGTTGGCGGTTCCCTCAGGCGTTTGCGCGCAATCGAACACAAAAAGCGTACGCTTGCGAGGCTCGACGGGGATGTCGATTCCCGCCATGCGAGCTGTTAGAGCCGCCCGTGGACCGGATGCATTGACGATCGTTCCAGCCTTGATGTTTGCGCCCGACTTCAAGGTCACAGACGTCACCAGGTTTCCTTCGCGGCCAACGGCTACGACTTCGTCGGTGACATACTCGACGCCAAGCGAACGGGCCTTTTTCTTAAAGCCGTACATCAACCCGGTGTTGTTGAACCAGCCCTCTCCTGAGCGACCATAGGAGGCCAGCTTAATGTCGGCAACGTTGAGGTGCGGGAATGCGTTGGCCAACTCTTCGCGGTTCCAAAGCACGACATCTGCCCCGCAGGAAACCTGAGCCTCATGGTTTTCCCTGAGGATCTGCACCTGCTCCGGAGTGCTCGCCAGAAACAAGTAGCCACCTGAATGAAAGGCTAGATCAGGCTTGTCGTCACCGACCTGCATCATATCTGCGAAATTGCGGATGACCTCGGATCCGTATTGGCTGATCCGCACATTGATCGGGTTCGAAAACTGCGTGCGGATCGAGGAGGACGACAGCGATGTTGCCGCCTTCAGATAGGTGGGATCCTTCTCGACGACGAGGATCGTGCCGTTGAAATCTGGATTGGCCGAAAGGTAATACGCGACAGCGGAACCGATCACCGCACCGCCGACGATGACGACGTCATACTGGTCTTTCATTTGGATGCCTCATCGTCGGGATGGCCGATGTCGACGAACCAACCCCCAAGGTGAATAGTTGATGGTGCCTTCGGATCAAGCGGCTCTTTCTGCGCCTCGACCTTGTCGCGGTAGGGCTCCGAGTTGTCCTTTGGGACATAGCCGATATGTCCAGCCTTCGAATTGTCGACCGGCTTGACGGCATTGTCCGAGATGCCAAAGCTGATCGTGTGGCCCACGCGGGGCGCCGTGAGGCTTGCGACGACGAGCCGAATGCAATCTTCGAAAGACAGCCACGACCACAGCATGCGTCGGTCGGCCGGCTCGGGAAACGAAGAAAAGATGCGCAGGCACACGCTTTCGAGCCCGAACTTGTCCCAGTACAACCGGCTGAGCGCCTCCACGAAGCACTTCGAGACGCCGTAAAGGCTGTCGGGCCGAACCGGCGCATCCGTGTCGATGTGGGCCTCGAGCGCGTGGTAGCCGATCGCATGCACAGAGGACGCATAGACGACGCGCTTTACCCCATGCTTCCTTGCACCTTCATAGATGTTGTAGCTTCCTCGAATATTGGAATCGAGGATATCCTGCCAGGACCGCTCGAGCGGCACGCCGCCAAAGTGAACGATGGCGTCGACGCCTTCGGTCGCCTTGCTCACGGCTGCTTCGTCGGCGAGATCAAAGACCATCGCCTCCTCGTTCGGCTTCAGATCCTTGAGCTCCGCGATGTCGGCCAGCCGCAGCTTGTCGGCAAACGGCGCCAGGCCACGACGCAATTCCGTGCCGAGGCGACCGGCTGCGCCCGTGATCAGAATGGTCTTGTAGAGCTTGGGCATTTGTCCTTCCAATCAGTTTTCGAGTTTGCCGACAGCCGCACCGATACGTTTGACCGCCTCGGCAAGGACCTCCTCGGAGGTCGCGGTGGAAATGCGAAAGAAGGGCGAAAGGCCATAAGCACTGCCCGGAACGGCCGCGACATGCCCCTCTTCGAGAAGGTACTTTGTGACCGCAACGTCATCGACCAAGGTCTGACCTGATGGCGTCGTTGCGCCGATTAGCGCGGCGCAGCCGATATAGGCGTAGAAAGCCCCTTCAGGCGGATCCAGCCTGAGTGCATTGATCTTGGCGATGCCCTCCACGACGAGATTGCGGCGACGCTCGAATGCGGTGCAAAACTCCGCGACATCATCCTGCGAGCCTTCGAGCGCAGCTGTGGCTGCAATCTGCGCCGGAGCGGACACAGACGTGCAGGACTGGCTCTGGATCGTCGCCATGGCCTTAATGAGATTTCTCGGGCCCGCGGCATAGCCAACACGCCAGCCGGTCATGGCATAGGCCTTGGACATGCCGTTTACGATCAGCGTGCGGTCACGCAACTCCGGGCAGGCTGCGCCGAAGGAAACGAAGGTGCGCCCATCGAAGATGATGTGCTCGTAGATTTCGTCCGAGAGCACCATGATCCTTGGATGCTTGGCAAGCACCGCACCGAGAGCATTGAGCTGCGCCTCGGAATAGACCGCTCCGGACGGGTTGCCGGGCATGTTGAGGAAAAGCCAGCGCGTCTTGTCGGTTATCGACGCTTCCAGCACTTCCGGCGTCAGCCGAAAGCCGTTTTCGGCCGGACAAGCCGGCGTCACCGGTACGCCGCCGAAGAGCTTCACCATTTCCGGGTAAGAGACGAAGTATGGAGCTGGCAAGATTGCCTCGTCTCCTTCCTCGATCGTCGCCATCAGCGCATTGAAGATAATCTGCTTTGCGCCGTTGGCGACGGCAATCTCATCGATCGCGTAGTCAAGGTCGTTCTCGCGCTTCAGCTTGCCCGCAATTGCCTTGCGCAAATCTGGGGTGCCAAGGGATGCGGTGTAGAGCATGCGCTCCTTGCGCGCGGCCTCGAAAGCCGCTTCGGTGATGTGGGCGGGAGCAGGGAAATCCGGTTCGCCGAGGCCTAGATCGATTACATCGATCCCGGTCGCTGCCAGATCCTTGGCTGCCTGCGACACGGCCATCGAGGCGGAGCGTTTCACTGCCGAAAGTCGGCTTGCGATATGGCTCATTACTTCTTCTCCGTCACATAGCCCTTGAACAGGTCTTCGGCTCTGGCCTCGGCCGGACGTTCGGCTGGATTTCCGTAGCCGCCCCCACCGGGCAGCTCCAGCACCAGCCGGCGGCCGGAAGGCACATGCTGCCACCCCTTGGGCCGCAACTTCGTGCCGTCGTCGAGCCGTGCGGACCCGGGCGCTCCGTCCTGGCCTCCATCACGTCCGCGCGGCGGCGTCGAGATGCGGTCGAACATGGCCGAAAAATCGAACTCATGGCCCTCGGCAGGCGCGATCTCGATGATCTGGCCGAGGCCGCCGCGATACTTGCCCGCTCCGCCCGAGTCGGGACGTAGTTCCTTGCGCCAGACAACGATCGGACCGGTATGCTCCGTAGCTTCGATTGGCATCGTATGGACGCCGGAGGGAAATGCTGTCGACGACAGACCGTCGAGGGTTGGACGCGCGCCCATGCCGCCAGAGTTGAACATGAGTACTTCGGCGCGGCGCCCGGCACTGCCCGGAACCGGGCGCGCCGAAATGTGGATGTTCCAAAGAGCCGCGGCGCCTTCTGCGAGGATCTGGCCAGGCAACGCCTTGGCGAGAGCTCCAAGCACGAGGTCCGGCACCATGTGGCCGATGACGTGACGTACCGAGACCGGAGCGGGCCGTTCGGCATTGAGGATATTGGTCGGCGAAGACACGTTGAAGACGGCAAGCGAGGCGGCGTTGTTTGGAATATCCGGGGCAACCACGCATTTCAGCGCGTAGCACGCATAAGCCTTGGTATAAATCAGCGGGACGTTGATGCCCCACCGGCTCATGGCGTCCGTACCGGCGAAGTCGACGTTAACCCCGGTGGCGGTGATTTCGACATTTGCGGCAAGCTTGATCGGCTCGTCGTAGCCATCCGTCATGACCTCATTGGACCAGGATCCTTTTGGAAGGCCGGCGATGCGTTCCATAGTCGCTGCGTGCGTTCGCAACAGGATGAAGTCTCCAAGCGTGTCGAGATTATCGTAGCCGACCTCGTTCAGCATCTCGATCAAGCGCCGATGCCCGACGTCGTTACAGGCGGCGAGCGAGAAGAAGTCGCCGATCACCTGGTTGGGCTCGCGCACGTTGAGACGGAGGATCTTCAACAGATCCTTGTTCACCTCGCCGCGCTCAGCGAATTTCATGATCGGTATCTGGATGCCTTCTTCATAAACCGACTTGCCGTCCGCCCCGAAACCGCGCCCGCCGACGTCGACAACATGGGCGGTGCAGGCGAAGAAGCCGATCAGTTCGTCACCCTTGAAGGACGGGGAGACCATGGTAATGTCGTGCAGATGGCCCGTCCCCTTCCATGGGTCGTTGGTGACGTAGGTATCGCCCGGATACATTTCGTCGCGCGGAATTTCTGCGATGAAGTGCAGAACCGCTTCGGCCATGGTGTTGACGTGACCGGGCGTGCCCGTCACGGCCTGGGCGAGCATTTCGCCCTTGGCGTTGTAGACGCCCGCCGACAGATCGCCCGCCTCGCGCACGGACGTCGAGAAGGCGGTGCGCAGCAGCGTAAGTGCCTGTTCCTCGACGACCGAAATCAGGCGGTTCCACATCACCTGCATGCGGATTTCATTGATATCGCTCATAGATCACAGACCTTTGCGCACGAGAAGAATGGTTCCGTCTGCCTGGATCACGGCATCGAACGGCGATGTGACGATGGTCGAGGTTTCGCGCTCGACGATGACGGCGGGCCCGGTGACGCGGTCGCCCGGCGAGAGCGTGTCGCGGGGTACGATCGCCGTCTCCAACTCCTTGCCGGAGGCGGGATCGAAGACCGATCGGCTCGATGGCACGGACGCCCGGGCACCTTCCACCCTCAGTTCGAACTTTTCACTCTCGGGCCGAACATCCTGCGCCTTGACTGACCAGGTGACGAATTCGATTTCCGGGCCCTCTACGGCACGGCCGAAGAATTGCGCATAGCGCTCCTTGAAAGCCTTCTCGATCATCGCTGTATCCGCGTCGGTGAAATCGCGATCAGGCAGCGCCACCGGGATTTCCCAGCCCTGACCGGCATAGCGCATGAAGGCGGTGATTTCGCGGATAATCTCGCCATCCGTGCCGGCACGCACGAAACCCTCGGCCGTCGCCTTGAGTTCATCCAGCATGGCATTGATCAGAGCGGGCTCGAATTTGGAAAGACCCATGATCTTGGAGGCGAGCGCCTCATAGCCGAAGGGCGCCTTCAGGAACCCGATTGCCGAGCCCACACCTGCGCCTTGCGGGATGAGGCACTGGTCAACGCCGAGCTTCTCGCACAGACGGGCAGCATGGAGTGGAGCTGCTCCGCCGAAGGCGATCATGATGTTCTCGGAAATGTTCTTGCCGTTCTCGACGGCATGAACGCGAGCGGCATTGGCCATGTTTTCGTCCACAACCTCGACAATGCCGAAGGCAGCCGCCTGGGAACCAAGCTTGAGTTTATCGCCGACATCCCGGGCGATTGCCGCGCTCGCGTTGGTGACCGACAGTTTGATCTTGCCACCGGCGAAATTATCCGGATCGAGCTTACCGAGAACCAGGTCGGCGTCGGTGATCGCCGGGCGATCGCCGCCGCGCTGGTAACAGGCCGGTCCAGGCTCGGAGGCCGCCGATTCCGGCCCCGCCTGGATGCGGCCCATGGCGTCGACCCAGGCGATGGAACCGCCGCCCGCACCGATCTCGATCATCTCGATCACGGGAATGGAAATCGGCATCCCCGATCCCTTGCAGAAGCGGTATGTGCGCGCAACTTCGAAGGTGCGGGCGGTATGCGGCTGGTAGTCCTCGATGAGGCAGATCTTCGCCGTCGTGCCCCCCATATCGTAGGAGACCACGCGATCGAGACTGAAGCGGCGCGCGATATCGGCGGCAAAGATCGCGCCGCCGGCAGGACCCGATTCAACAAGACGTACCGGGAATTCCGATGCTGTCTCCACCGAGATGAGACCTCCACCCGAATGGATCATGAAGACCGGGCAGTCGGCTCCCATCTCCTTGAGGCGTACCTGAAGGCGCGAGAGATAGTCCGCCATCTGCGGACGAACATAGGCATTGGCGCAAACGGTATTGAACCGCTCGAACTCGCGCATCTGCGGAGAGACTTCCGCCGAGATCGAAATCGGGATCGGTAGCTTTCTCGACAGGATTTCGCGGGCGCGCTCTTCATGCACGGGATTCATATAGGAATGGATGAAACCGATGGCGACGGCGCCGAAGCCGCGCTCGGCGATCACGCCGGCAAGGGTTTCGAACGCCTGCTCGTCGAGGGGTTGCAGTTCCCTCCCCTGTGCATCGATGCGTCCCTTGATCGGAAAGCGATCTTCGCGGGGAATGAGCGGCGTTGGCAAAACGAGGCCAAGATCGTATTGCTCGAAGCGGTTTTCCGTCCGCATCTCGATGACGTCACGGAACCCTTCCGTGGTCACAAGCGCAGTTTTTGCCCCACGGCGCTCGATCAAGGCATTGGTCGCAAGCGTCGTACCGTGGATGACGAGATCGATATCCTTTGGCTTGATGCCCGCGTCGCTGGTGACGATCTCGATCCCATCGAGAATTGCCTGTTCTGGTGCCGCGTAGTTGGTCAAAACCTTCGTGGAGAAGAGCCTCCCTCTCAGGTCCAGTGCGATGTCGGTAAAGGTTCCGCCGATATCGGCACCAAGTCGGATTTCGTGACGCTGTGTCATGCGGTTTCCTTTGCAGAAAAGGCAGCATTGCGCATCTGGCTGAGCGTCTGGCGCGGGGTCAGCGCTTCGGGCGAAATGTCAAGATCGAGCAGCGCGCCGGTCTTCGAGGCGCGGGCACGCTCGAAGGCGGCGGCGAAATCAATCGTAGACTCCACCCGCTCGGCATGGAAACCATAGGATTTTGCGAGCGCGACGAAATCGGGATTGATCATGGAGGTACCGGAAACGCGGGCCGGATAGGTGCGCTCCTGATGCGCCCGGATTGTCCCGTAGATGCCGTTGTTGAGCAGAAGTATGATCGGCTGTGCACCGTGCTGGAGTGCAGTCGCCAGCTCCTGGCAGTTCATCTGGAAGTCTCCGTCGCCGGCAAAGCATACGACCGTGCGATCGGGATGGGCGACCTTCGCCGCCACGGCCGCCGGCACGCCGTATCCCATTGCACCCGATTGCGGGGCAAGCAGGCGCGCTCTTGGACCGAACTTGAAGAATTTGTTCGGCCAGACGGTGAAGTTGCCCGCTCCATTGGTGAGGATGACGTCATCCGGCAGCACATCGTTCAAGAATGCGGTCACCTTGCCCATATCAACCGGGGACGGCAGGTCGGGAAGTTCAAAGCCCTTCTCATAGGCCGCGCGTGCCTTTCCCCGCCACTCCGCCCAGCCGCCCTTGATCGGCTCGAGAGCACCAAGGGCCTCGGCGAAGGCGTTCGGCCCGCTGTGGATGCCGAGAGCGGGACGATAGATCTTACCTATTTCTAGATCCGAGCCATGGACATGGATAATTTTTTGCTGCGGCTGCGGAACTTCGAAAAGTGTGTATCCGTCCGTCGAATTCTCCCCGAAACGGTTGTTGATGGCGAGGATGACGTCGGCGTTCTTGAGCAGTTCCTTAATCGATGCCACCATGCCGACGCCGGCTTCGCCGCAGAACGTCGGCGAGGCATTGTCATACTGGTCCTGGTAGCGAAACACGGCAACGACCGGGATGTCGGAGGCTTCGGCGAAGCGCTGGACTATGGCCATGGAACCATCTTTCCAGTTGCATCCGCCATAGAGGATAACCGGGCGCTTGGCGCTGACGAGCATCTCCCGCACTTGCTTCATGGTGGACGCAGTAGGCGCCGGTTCCACAAGGTCGACTGGCCCAGACAAAACGGGGGCGGTGGTGAGGGAAGTGAGCATATCTTCGGGAAGCGCGATCACAACCGGGCCCGGCCGGCCCGACACGGCCATCGTCCAGGCACGCGATACAATCTCTGGAATGCGTTCTACCTGGTCGATTTCCACGGCCCATTTGGCCATCGTCCCGAAAACCGCCTTGTAGTCCACCTCCTGGAACGCCTCGCGCCCTTTCATGTCGGTACCGACCTGGCCGACAAAAAGGATCATGGGCACAGAATCCTGCATGGCTGTATGCACACCGATCGATGCGTTGGTTGCCCCCGGCCCGCGCGTGACAAAGCAGATGCCGGGTTTGCCGGTTAGCTTGCCGCACGCGGCCGCCATGAATGCCGCACCACCTTCATTGCGGCAAAGCACAAAATCAAGACGACCGGGCGTGTCGTGCAGCGCGTCGAGAACTGCCAGATAGCTTTCTCCTGGGACACCGAAACTCTTCGTTGCACCGAGCGCCAAGAGGCATTCGACGAGCAGCTGCCCTCCATTACGTTCCATGTTCATGTTCCTGTCGTTCGATAGATTCAGATGACGTCGGCATTGGGTTCAAGTGAAAGCCGGAAGCGGCCAACAGTGAAATCGCCTCAAGTCCCAATCCGTGGAATGGCGGCTTGCCCAGGGGAAGGCGATGGACCGTGATCCCCGTATCGCGAAGTTCGTCGTCAAGGGCGCGTGCGAGTCCGTCCACTGCTGCGGCGACTGTCCTTTCGACAGCACTTCCTGCAACTCTGTAATCAGGCGATGCCATCAGAAGGGCGCCACGACGCCGCGCGATCATTGAAGGCAGGACGGCACGCGTGACATGCAGCGTCGCGGACAGGTTGACCTCAAGCGCCATATCGATGTCCGCTTCCGTGAGGCGCAGAAAACCGATCTCCTCTGGCCATCGCAACGCCGCGTGAACGACGACCTCGGGCTCCATTCCCTCGACAACGAAACGAACATAGTCGCGATCGGTCAAATCCATTGCCATTGGGAGGATACCATGGTCGCCGCGCATCTCTTCAAGAGCAATGCGGTCACGGCCGAGGGCATGCACCTCCCAGCCCGCTTTGGCGAGCGTCGTCGCGATCACGCGCCCAGGGGCACGTGTCGCCCCCGTAACTAGTGCTTTCGTCATCACACGATCTCCATGAGGCACTTAGAGAATGCCGCCGGCAGCTTCGTCTAGAAATCAAGAAATTGACACCCTTCGGCAAGTTCTGCTTGTCCGAGGATCATGCTAAGGAATGAGACGGATGCCCTGAGGCGAGCGCTCGATGGGGTTCTTAAGCGCATCACCAAGTGAGCCTGTACTCAACATTTGACCGATTGGAGCGTCATCGTGATCGAACCTCTCGCTGCTCTTGGATGAGCGTACCAGGCGCCGGCAGCCCTGCGCCCAGAGCCCGTTCGCGCGCGACTTGACCGGTTTCTGTTGATCAACACAGTGACGGCCCAACGGCCGGGATCCGGGAAGCCTAGCCCCGACCTGGGCGAAGGCCGTGGCGCGTGCTAACCTATATGACCTTTCCCAGGCAGCACTGGAAAAGCTTCACAGCACCAAGCCCATCGAGCGCCTCAATGGCGAGATCAAGCGGCGCACCGAGGTCGTCGGCATCTTCCCCAACGATGACGCCATCGTCCGCCTCGTCGGCGCATTGCTGCTCGAACAGAACGACGAGTGGGCTGTCCAGCGCTCCAGATACCTGACCTTGAGACCATCGCCGCAATGAGCGATGATCCGCTCATTAACCTGCCCGCTGCGTCAAGCTGACCCATTCCCGGCTCCGTCCGGAAAGCACGGCGATTTCGGAGCTACACCACTCCTTGGGACATGATCCCTTCCATTGCCGCGAAGCCTAGTAATCCGCTTCCCACCCCACATTGAGCAGTGGGATGAGAGGATCTCCTTAGGGCATTGCGGGATGCGGTTGGCAATCAGAGCGGGCGAACAGACCGGGGCTACCCAGTCGGTGAATAGCTTGCCGACGCGTGTAAACGCCGACCATGGGTGATGCGGAAATCCACCTCTTCCGCGCCGAGGCGAGGCTCCTGCTCCTGCCTAAGGATGCGCACAGTCGAACCTAGACAGAGGGATTGCCAATCGAAAATCTTGCGGCTGATCCATCTGCCGGCGACCGAGAACAAGGCGCTGAGCACGATGCTGGTCTAGTTCCTGGCGCGGGTCAAATGCTCTCCGCTGCTCGCCGTTCGCCTGAAACCTGGAACGACTACCTCGACAGCTTTCTCGATGACCAAGATCTCATCGTCCGCATCGAGGCGAAATCTCCGCGGCAACAATCGGCCGGTTACGATCTTTCTTGTCTTAAATGAAGCGATAGATCGTCTCGGTGCAGACGCACGGCGATCACGCCATTCAAAGTGGTATCGTCTGCCGGTAGCAAAGCCAGGCTCCGTCCGCCATGACATCAATGGGATGCCAGTCGAAACCGTTGACGATGACCGGTTGGCCGCGCAGAAGGAAATGGAAAGCTTCAAGATGCGCAATGCAGCCCGAACGGCCCCATCTCCCGCGCCTGCTGGTGACGGCGCGGCGCCATTTTCGAAGACTGATTTCATCCGTGCTTCGCTGCTCGATCGCAAGAATTCACCAGACAAATGCGAGGAACAGCGTTCACCCACCCGGCTTTGAGGCGACCGACGCACACACGCGGCTTTACATGCCAGGGGCACACCCGGCCAATCGTCTTTCGTCATAGGATGGACAAAGGCACCATTTGCGCGCGATGGTTCACGCCTCGATCCTAGATTTTTCCGTCGGATCTCTACGACGCCACAAGGGCGCAGCATACGGACTGTCGCAGCGCCCTTTCCATGCAGCGAAAATGACGGTTAGTGCACTTCTCCACCCAGATACAGAGCGCGCATCGCGGGGTCAGCCAGGAGATCGGCGGCGGCGGCCTCAATTGCCACTTTTCCGAGTGAGAGAACATAGGCGCGATCGGCAACGCCAAGCGCCTCGAATGCATTCTGCTCGACCATGACAATGCACATACCCTGACTGTCTCTGATAAGCGCGATCGCGTCGAAGACCTCGTGGAGCATAAGCGGCGACAATCCCGCCGAGGGCTCATCGAGCAGGAGTATTTCGGGGCCTGCGACCAGCGCCCTGGCCAGAGAAAGCAGCTGGCGCTCACCTCCCGACAGCGCAGAAGCCTTGCGCCCCTGTTTCGACGCCAGCGACGGATATTGCTCCATAAGACCATCATAACGCTCAGCGGCGGTCGTCCGGTCTAGAAAGCGGGCGCCCAGTTTCAGGTTTTCCCCAACCGTTAGAGTGCCGAACACATTATCCGTCTGCGGCACATACCCGACGCGATGAAAGCGCACCTTCTCATGAATAGGCACATCACTGACGTCCTGGCCGTGCATGGTTACAGAACCCGCCCTCGGCCGCACATAGCCGGCGAGGGTTTTGAGAAGTGTGGACTTGCCACAGCCGTTCGGCCCCAAAATAGTCACCAGTTCCTTTCGGTCAGCCTTAATGGAAATTCCGTTTAGAATATCCGCGCCGTCACCATATCCGGCACGTAGCTCATGAGCGTCGATCATCGTTGTACCATTCCGCCTTTTTCAATTGCCTTGCCAAGATACGCCTCAACGACGCGGGGATTGCTTTCGAGCTCGGTCGGTAGGCAATCGGCGATGATTTCGCCGCGATCTAGAACGATACAACGCGTGCAGAGATCCCGGATAAACAGCATGTCGTGTTCCACCACCAGACAGGCCCCGCCGCGCGCGACGTAACGGCGCAGAACATCCACCAGCTCCGAGCGCAGTGACACGTGAACCCCCGCTGTCGGCTCATCGAGACAAAGCAACTTCGGATTGGCACGCAATGCAGTGGCGACGGAAAGTAGCTTTTTCTGACCGCCGGACAGGGCGCTCGCGGCATTACCGGCAACGTGCGACAGTTTAAACTCGGTCAGCAGTGCGTCGATATCAGCACCGAACACCACCGGCGCGAAGTTGCCGCCATCATCCCTTTTACCGGCTTTGACCACCTCGCGCACTGTCATGCGATGGGGCATGGAAGGAAGCTGGAAGGTCCGCACTAAACCCAGTTCGGTAATCGTCTGCACGGACGCGCTGGAAATGTCCTCACCGGCAAATTTCACGGTCCCGCCACTGCTCGGCAAGAATCCTGAAATTACGTTCAAAGCCGTGCTTTTTCCCGAGCCGTTGGGACCCAATAGGCCGACGATCTCGCCGGTACGGACGGACAGAGATACTTTTTCGAGGACGCTTAAAGGACCAAAGGATTTGGCGAGTTGTCGAACGGAAAGGAGTTCATCGTTCATTATGGCCTCCAATACGCTCGGGGAGAATACCTTGCGGGCGCAGGAGAAGGAACGAGAGGATCACGCCTCCGGTGAGAATCAGCCGCGCGGCCGCCACGAAGTCGGACGGAAGATCAAAATAGTCCTTAACGAACGGGATGTAGGCCATCATGAACTGCATGACGATCGCACCAAGAACAACGCCGCGATTGTTGGCCATACCGCCGACGATCACCATGGACCAAATGAGGAAGGTCTCGGGTGCGACCAGCAGTTCCGGCCCCACGAAGCTGAGATAATGCGCATAGAGCACACCCGCAGCCGCGGCCAGGATCGAGGAAATGACCATTACGACGGATCGGATGTGATCGATGTTATAACCGAGCGACCGGGCAAGTTGCGGCTCCTCACGGATAAGCTTCATACCCAACCCGAAGTTTGAGCGCACTAGCTTTTCACACAGCCACCAGGCAGAAACCAGCACGCCGCCAAACAGAACCATGCGTGCGATGCCATCCCATGGCCTTAGATCGGCAAACAGCATCGGAAGTCCAGAAATGCCCTGGGCGCCACCAGTCAAGCCTTCGAGGTTCGTGGCGAATATCCGTATGATCTCGGCGATCGATAGCGTCGCGATGCCCCAATAATCCGAGGACAGACGTCGCCCGACACGCGCAAAAAACAAGCCCGTGACGACAGCCAGAAGCAGGGCGAACACCAGGCCCATAAACAACGGAAATTCGAAACGATGGGCAAGCCCGGCACCGTAGACGCCGCAGCCGAAGATAGCGACAAGCCCGAAATTCATCAGCCCCAAATAGCCTGCCTGCAGATTGAGACTGAGTGCGAGAATCCCGTAGATAAAGGAGATTGAGATAACGTGGATAAGAAAGTCAGACACGTGTCACCTCGCTGACGAGAATACCCTTCGGGCGAAACAGCAGGATGGCGATCAGCAATGCAAACGAGGCGGCAGGAGCATAGCTTGCCGGGAGGAAGTAGAAGTCCTCATCCACCAGGAAGCCAAAATTGACATTCGTGACGAGTGTCTCCGCCGCGGCGATGATCACAGCCCCCACCACAGCGCCAAAGGAGTTTCCAAGGCCGCCCAATATGGCGGCTGCGAAAACCGAAAGAAGCATATTGGTGCCCATGTCGATGCTGACCGAGCCTCTGAGCGCCAGCATCGAGCCCCCAAGAGCAGCAAGAACACCGGAGAGGAAGACGACAAACGAGGTCACCTTGCCGTTGTTGACACCCGTGGCGGCCGACAGGACGGCATTGTTGGAGACCGCTCGCATATCCCGCCCGAGCGAAGTGCGAAACAAAAGCAGGGCAAAACCGAAAAGAATAAGGATCGTCAAGCCGCCCGAAATCATCTGCATTTCCGTGATACGCAGCCCAAGAAAGCGGATGGCCGGCGCCACGGGCACTGAGAAGCGCTGTGCGGCGGAACCGAACCCCAGGAGGAAGATGGCGGAGAGCAGCATGCTAAGAGCGAGCGAGCCTATCAAGGCAATAGCCGGATCAAGGCGAAGAAGACGCTCGAACAGAACTCGGTTAAACAGCTGGGCAACAAGCCCTACGAGAAGTGCCGAAATCACAATTGCAAGAATGAGGGGAACCCCCTGCTCCTGCATGGCCATCCCGGCGAACGCACCGACCACGGCGAATTGTACCAAGGCAACATTGGGAAACCGGATAAGTGAGTAGACTGCGCTGAGTGCTACGGCGATCAATGCCAAGTCTACCGCCCGGAAAAGCGTATCAAACAAGAACTGCATAATAAACGAGCCGACTTTCGAAGGCCGGGAGACAGAAGGACTGCACTCCCGGCCGGTTTACACTTAATAGCGAACGATGTCTTTCCCCTCGACCTTTAGCTTCTGGTATGGCTGCCATACACGCTGTCCATCGGCATCCAGCTTGATCTCGCCAGTGGCACCGTTCACGCCTTCGTTCCCAAGCTCCTCAATAGCCTTCAAAACAGCGGCGCGGTCGGTGGAACCGGCTTTGTTGAGCGCAGCGGCGGCGAAGAGCACGGCGTCATGGGCATAGCCGCTCCATGCGGAAGCAAAGGGCTGGTCGTAAGCAGCCTCATAGGCTTGCTTGTAACCCGTGTCGCCCGCCGTATAGTCCACATCCATGCCGATCAAGCCCTGCTTGAACTCTGCTGGCGTATCGGCATTGTGCATCGTGATTAGGACGGAATACCAAGGCATTTCTTGAAGGCCGAGTTCATAGGATTCCTGCATCATCAAGCCGCCGTCTGCGCCATATGCCGTGAAGACATAGGCATCCGGTTTGGACGCTTCTGCCTGCTGAAGCTCACGGCGATAGGTGGTCTGGCCCGACGTGTACATGATCGTCGTTGTGACAACACCGCCAAGCTCTTTGAAATGCTTATTAAATTCATTGGCCACGCCCTGGCCGAAGGCATTGTTCATGGCCAGCACCGCGACCTTTTTCCAGCCATGTTCGAGCACATCCTTGGCCGCAAATTCGGTTGACACATTGTCGAGGCCGACCATGGAGAACGATGTTGCGCCGATATTGCGCACGAGGCCGGAGGTCGATGCCGGGTTAAGATGGGGCACGCCTTCGCCAACCAGATACTGGCCCATCGGAATTGTGATGCCGGAAGAATACTCGCCGATCACGATCGGAACCTTGTCGACGGATACCAACTTGCGCGCTGCGTCGATCGCGCGCTGTGAGGTATTGCCGGAATCCTCATAGACCACCTTGAGCGGCTGGCCGAGAACGCCGCCCCTGGCGTTCACTTCCTTGACCGCCAACTCGATACCACGTCGCTGGTCCTCGCCACCCCGAGAATTGACCCCCGACAGAGGCAAGACCGCACCCACGAGGACATCCGCGTGAGCGGGAATGATCATTGCCAGGAGGCAGGCAACTGCAAGAAATCTGGTTTTCATCTTCATATGTTCCCCTTTTGAGTAAAGATGTTCGAGAAACCCTCCAGATCACGCAGAGGAGCGCTCTGGCCCGGGACAGTTGTCCGAGGACACACCTCGAACACGGTAAAGTCCTCCCCACATGGGAAGGGCAGCGGACGTGATTGGATGATTGCGACCGGCATGGCACCGGCAATCGTTCCCATTTTTTGGCGGCGGTTACCGCCTTGTTATTGAATTCAATGTGTCCGGGAAGGAGCTTTCGAAAAACTAGAATTCCGCGATAAGCGCTATACCGAAATTGTCTCGATAAATTACCCGTCTCAAACACGGGTAGCGGCACCAATCATACGGATATTGCCGGTACCCTCCTCCGCCCTTCTGAAGGAAACGGCAGATCAACGGACCGTAATGGATGGTCGTATCATAAGAAGAGATCGTCGACGCATTGTCTTCGCATTTCGGCCAGGAATGCATGCAACGCTTGTTTCTACGCTTCTAAGCATCGTCCTGACTTAGATCGATTCCGCTTTTATGGTGCATCCCAGCACGTCTCGATCAGATTGCAGGTTCTGCCGACCCAGCGACCGCATCAACCACGCCGTCGACAAGATTTTCCCTCATGAGGCGCTGATCGAGAGTGCCTTTTGGTTTGGCGATCACCCGATAGTAATTTGCCGATCTCATCGCGGCGCTACGAGCGATGTCTACCGCCTCTCGCGGCGAGACAGGCCTGAAAGCGATGGTATCGCGCGGCCGGAGCTGAACGAAGGCGTCGAGATCGCAATCTAGCACCGTCGCGATCTTCGGGTATCCTCCGGTCGTTTGGTGGTCAGCGAGAAGGACAGTTGCCACACCGTCGCCGGCGACCTGAACAGACCCGCGCACGATAGGTTCGGAGGGCATGTCGAGAGTTGCATCGGGAGCAATCATCGGTCCGGCCAGCCGGACACCCATCCTGTCCCATGCATCGGTCATTCGCCAGGCGCCCGATTGCAGAGCCGTTATCGACGCCGCTGCGAAAAAGCGCTGTTGCGGCCCCATCACCACGCGCACCGCGCTTCGCGGGCGGGCTGAGACGGGGCATGGAATGTCGCCCTCGCGTTCCTCCCGTTTTGCGGCATTGCCAATCGTCAGTTGCTGACCCGCGCCCAGCCGGCCGCCACCGAAACCCGACATCATATGCGTGGAGGCGCTCCCCAACCAGGTCGCAGTTTGCAGAACCCCCGCGAATGCCAAATAGCACCAGCTACCCCAAGGGCCGGGTCGTATTGCTAGTTTTTCGCCCGCCTTCAAAGTCGCAATCGTCCACGATCCGCGTTTCTGCTCGGCATGATCGACAATGAAACCACCACCGGCGACCGCGAAGCTGACGGCCCCAGAAAGGCATTGGAGAACAAGTCCACCCATGGAAACTTCAATTCCCGGGGTATCGGCCTCATTTCCAAGTGCCACATTTGCTGCCGCGAAGGACAGCCTGTCCATAGGCCCGGAGGACGGCACGCCGTAGCGCATGAGCCCGTGGCGTCCGCCATCCTGAATGGACACATGCGGACCTGCGAAGGTGACGGATAGTAGCACTTCACTCATTGACTGGCCTCCGCATCGAATTCCGTGCGAGTGATGCGCCGAAACACAACTCTGTCACCCACGTCGAAAAGGAAAGGCTTATCCGGATCGCCGGTAAGAATGGCGGTGGGTGAGCGCCCCAAAATCCACCATCCGGTCGGCATGGTTATGGTCGAGACCAGGCATTGTTGGCCGGCAATGAAGACGCTGCCCGCCGAGACGCCCCGCATGGCTGCGGACTTGCGCGGCATTCTAATGAGCTCCGGAACACCGGCCAGATAAGCGTATCCCGGCGCGAAACCGTACATGAAGACATCATACTGCCCGGAAAGATGCGCTTCGATCACTTGTTCCGTAGTCAGGCTGCAGGCCTTGGCGACGGCTTGAAGGTCAGGGGCGAACTCGTCGTCATAGCAAACGCGGACCTCGCGGAGACCCGTGCCCGCATCGGTCGCAGCCACATCCTCGATCAAACGTCTGGCTGCCTGCTCGGCGATCGCGTGATCGGTGCTTCGCGGATCGAACCGAAGAAGAAGGGATGTGTAAGCGGGCACCGCCTCGACGAAACCCGTGAACGGATGTGCGGCCAAGGCCCGGTCAAGCTGCATGACGCGTGCATGTATCCGATGGTCGATCAAGTCACCGAATTCAATCAGTAGGCTGTGATCGGCGACGGGCGTAAAAACCGGAAAAGAACGAACGAGCGGTGTCACGTAAATGCGCCTTCAATAACGATCACGGCGACCGAATTGGAGATCCGGCACCCTCGTGCCGTATTCAGACGCCCGCCCCTTGCTTTCGCAGCGCATGCAAAAGAGCCGCACGCGATCTGGTACCCACTCGCCATAGAAAACTCCTTAAACCTTCAGGAAGGGGGAAACCGAGATCCCCGTCGCCGCAAGACGGCTGCGAAGGCGCTTCGCCATATCCACCGCCCCCGCGCTGTCGCCGTGGACGCAGATCGAGTGTGCAGCGAGCTCAATCACGTCACCATCGATGGTTGGCATTTTCCCGCTCTCGATAAAGCGGATGAGACGGTCCGCCGCTTCATCTGCGCTATGAAGAACGGAGCCGGCGCGCGATCTCGGCACAAGCCGACCATTGGAAAGGTAAGCCCGATCCGCGAAGATCTCCGAGAATACCTCCACACCCGCGGCACGGGCCGAAACCTCCAGTTCCGTACCCGAAATGGCGAGCACCGCCAGATCACCGGGAAGCGCACGGGTCGCAGCAACGATTGCATCGGCCGTCGCCCGGTCGTCTGCCGCCTGATTGCCGAGCGCACCATGCGGTTTCACATAGCGAACATCAGCACCAGCCAGAGCGGCGATCGCCTGAAGGCTTCCCACCTGTGCGGCGAACATCCGCCCGATCTCGGCGGGTTTCATGGGGATCACCCGACGGCCGAACCCTTCCCGATCGGCGTAGCCGGGATGAGCGCCGATCACAACGCCACGCTCAGCTGCCCTCTTTAGGGTGAGGTACATCGTTTCGGGATCGCTGGCATGACCACCGCAGGCAACGTTGGCGGAGGTGACCACCGCCAACATGGCGTCGTCATCGCCCATGGTCCAAGGCCCGAAGCCTTCCCCCAAATCGGAGTTGAGGTCGATCGTCATGGTCACTTCCGATCAGGTGCCTGGCTTGTTGGTCGAACGGGTCAGCAAAACGACCCCGCCGTTTTCTGCTGTGTCGTAATACGTGAACCCGGTTCGGTTTTGACGCCTGCCGAACATTTTGGCAGGAATGCCCGCGGCAACCTGAGCGGCATCCGCATCCGGCACTTCAAATCCGAGGTGGAAAACACCTTCACCCTTTTTGTCGAGGAACTCTCGCTGCGGGCTTTGGTCTTGGCTCGGCTGGCAGAGCTGCAGCTGAATATTGGGGAGGTTGCAAATCCGGTATTGCATCTTCCCGAAAGCGGCCGGATTTGGAACATTCAGTTCCTGATACTCCGTAAGTGGCGGATAGGCGATCCAGGGACCAATGCCAACGGATTCGTAGTAAGCCTGCGTCTTGTCAATGTCATTGACGACAATACAGATGTGGTGAAGCTTCTCGAAAACAGGATTCATGACTTAATCCTCCTTGCTGGGCATGACGTAGTTCAACACGCGCCGTCCGCCGTCAGGGTAGATTGTCTCACCTGTAATGAATGAGGCGTCGTCGCTGGCGAGGAAAGCGACGACCGAGGCAATTTCCTCCGGCTCGCCATATCGTCCCATCGGCGTCCGCATCATGATTGCCTTGTGGCCTGCGCTGTTGACGAAGTCGCCTGCGACCATCTCGCTCATGATCGTGCCAGGGCCAACGCCAACCACCCTGATACCGTGTGGCGCAAAGGCCACCGCGCCGGTCCCTGTGACCTGATTCATCCCTCCCTTAGAAATCGCATAGGGCGCAACTGTCGGATTGGCGAGGCCCGAATTGATCGAGGACATGTTGATGATGACCCCACCTTGGCCCTGAGCGATCATCTGTCGCCCGGCGGCCTGTGTGCCGAAGAAGGCACCCTTGAGGTTGATGGCCAGAACGCGATCGTAGGTTTCCTCAGTAACATCGAGGAACGGTACAATCGGGCAGATGCCGGCATTGTTGACCATGACATCCAGCCTGCCGAACCATGCGACGGCCCTAGCGACGAGCTGCTCTATCTGGTCTTTGCGGCTCACATCGGTCAGCACTGCCAAGAGATTGTCAGCGGAGCCTAGTTCTCTGGCAGTAGCGTCCAGACGATCGGCATCCACGTCGGCGATGACCACCTTGGCGCCTTCGGAAAGAAAACGCTCGGCGGTCGCGCGACCGATTCCACGCGCCGCGCCGGTAACCACGACACCTTTGCCGTCAAATCTCATGTCATTCTCCTTCAATAGATTATGCTTTCCGGCAATGGGATGTTCGAGCGAATGCGATGATAGCCCAACGGCGATAGATCGAGACTGCGATAAGCGCCGTGCATGATCATCTCCGCCACCCCCCTTCCCGCGGCTGGTGAGTGCATCACCCCATGCCCCGAAAAACCGGTGCAAAGGACAAGATTCGATATCTCGTCATGCGGCCCCACCACGCCGTTGTGATCGAGTTCGTTGTTCTCGTAGTGACCGGCCCAGGAACGTTCCAGGCGCAATTGCTCCATAGCCGGAATGCGGTTGGCCAGAGCAGGCCAGAAGGCCTCTTCCATCAGGTCGTGATGCGGCTCGAAATCGCCGGTCGCAACATGGTCTTGATCAGCAGGTGGCTGGATCCCACCGATGAATCCATCCCCTTCCGGGCGCACCCATATTCCGGAGGAATCAAACAACATAGGGAAGTTGCTTGCCTTGAGTGGCGCGCGGAAACAGAAGACGGTTCGTTTTCGCGGCGTGACCGGTAATATCTGATCTAGCGTCGACATCAGGGCACCCGATGCTGCCCCGGCCGAAAGGACGCACCAGTCGCAAGCGAGGCTCTCGCCATTCTCCAGTCGGACGCCGTGAACATGGCTGCCTGCGACTTCGAAGCTGACGACGTTGCCTTGTATGTAACGGACGCCGAGATCTTTCGCGGCGCTACGCACTAAGGAAAGCAGCGACCATGCGTCAAACCAACCTTCACCACTCGCGCCGAAGGTGCCGATACCGACGTCATAAAGCGACAGGAACGGAAATTGTGTGGCGATTTCGTCCGGCGCCATCGCCACCACGTCAGCACCTTCCGCACGCTGCATCTCCACGGCCGCCCGCCGCGCAGTGACCGTATCCTGCCCGCTGAGGATCAAGTATCCCTTTTCAACGTAGCCTATATCCGCAGCGGGTCCGAAGGTGGACTTGATATGCCGAAAGAAATCCGCGCCAAACAGGCTCATATGGACGTTGACTGGTGTGCCGAATTGGGTGCGTATTGACGCTGCCGACAGGGCGGTGGAGCAGAACTGATAGGTCGGGTCCTTCTCAATCACGACGATACTACCGGTAAATCCTTCGCGGCGGAGGAACCACGCTGCAAAGCTGCCCATAATTGCGCCACCGACAATAATCACGCTCGCTTTTTCAGTATTGCTCATATCAAACTCAGCTGATGATGAAGGGTTGGCGACCGGCCCGACCGTTTCGATGCACACACGCTTCATTTGAAGGTGAGCCTCGCTTCTTCACGACATCGCAAAGGTCCATCGCTTTTTTCGTCATAGTCATCACCACCTCTTCTTTCCAAGCGCGCGCTGCCCGATGAGGACGGCAATCTGCTAATCAGCTTAAAGGCAATCCCCGCCGGCTGAGCGACGAGTTCCACCCCCCCGGTTTCGGCACGAAGAACCGAAACGCCCAACACCCGAAGCGAGGCGTCCGTCGCTTGTCCCGTCTGAACATGTCAGGAACTGAACTCGGCCCACTCACTACCCATTGTCACGAGCAAAAACACCGGTCGGATCGCGATAACGTCCTCATCCGGGTCAGGACGTTCGCCCCCATAGGGGGTCTGGCTGATGTCAGTCGCCTTCAGTGTGTTGTAAAGTTCAAGCGACCAATCCGTAGCCAGATTGCGCGTTTCCGCCCTTTGAAAACAACTGCTGCGACAGTCATAATTTTCTCTCCGCATTGCTATTTCTTTCCGTATAGTCTTACCGGAAATCGTACACATCGATCCTTTTTGGTGAACAGATATATCGGTATTGTATAGCATGGAGCTTTCTCAGCTACGAACCCTCATTCACGTTGCAGAACTCGGCAGTCTCTCCAAAGCCTCCGATCGCTTGCACATTGCCCAGCCGGCGCTGAGTCGGCAGATTCGCCTTCTCGAGGAGGAGCTGGGAACGCGCCTATTCGACAGGCATGGCCGGGGGATGATCGTCACCGACAAAGGCGAGGACGTCCTGAAGCATGCTTTGCGCGTCATGGCGGAGCTTGAGGAAATCCGCGCGACTGCGTCGGAAGGCGACGCGCCCTTACGCGGGCATGTATCGATAGGGATGCCTCCGACCGCTGCTGACATCCTTACAGAAACCCTGGTCGCGGCATTCCGGGAGGCGCATCCAGAGGCAACTCTTAGAATAGTCAGCGCCTATTCCGGATATCTTCTCGATTGGATGCACCGCGGCGAAATCGATGCTGCAATTCTTTACGATCCCAAATCGGCCCGAACGCTCAGAACCCAGCCATTGCTAGAAGAGATCCTCTTTCTTGTTGCCCCTGCGGGCGCAGGCCTGTCCCTGGATACCCCCGTGGACTTCGGCGATCTGGAAGATGAACGCCTTCTTTTGCCGAGTGCGGGGCACGCGCTTCGTGTCCTGCTGGACAAGTGTGCAGACGACCGGGGCTTCAGGCTGCATGTTCCAGTGGAAGCAGACAGCTATTCCGCGTTGAAAACCCTTGTCCTCGGCGGCCATGGCTCCACCATTCTGCAAAAAGCCCCGATCCATCGCGAACTTGCGCTTGGCCAGTTATGCGCCGCGCCCCTGGTCAACCCTGTTTTGAAACGGCGCCTGATCATGTCCTACCCCACGGACCGGCCAGTTCCACGTCTGGCGCGGTTTGCCGGACAAACGATCGCATCCAGTATCGCGGATCTGGTCGAAGAGGGCGTATGGCCTGGAATACTTCCTGAACAGGACCCGCAGTTAGAACACAGTGCTCCAAAAGCTCGGCTGGCACAGCCATATAGAAAATAGATTCGTGTGGGATCAGAGCTTTTACCTCCTAAGCGATACAATCAGTTTATAGCTGATCTACCTGTCTTGTCGTTGTCGGCATTTCTCATCTCTGGCACACGTTCTTGATCGATCACTGGAGTTGTAGGCTGTGAGCCATGCCATCAAGACCTATCACGCAATCCGCGACGCATTGGCCAAGCGGTGCGCCAAATTTCCGGGAGAGCATTGGCGCAAAGTTTCGCCGAGGAATATGACGTCGAACGAAAGGTCCGCGAGACCTGCCTTTATCAGCTTGCCCCCATTTCGACCAACCTTATCCCGTCCGTCCTTCCTGACTCAGCATGTGCTGGGCCTTCCCCGTTCCTATAGAGCTCGACCATGAAAGTCCTGATTGTCTACGCACACCCCGAACCGACTTCGTTTAACGCTGCGATGAAGGATCTTGCGCTGGAAACCCTCTCCTCACGAGGCCACACGGTCGTGGTCTCCGATCTTTACGCCATGGGATGGAACCCCGTCACTGGCGAGGGTGATTTTACGGGGGAGCGCTCCGACCCGACCCGTCTGAGCATCGCGCGTGAACAGACGTATGCGATTGAGACCGGAACCATTGCGCCGGACATCGCCGCCGAGCAGGCCAAACTCGCTGATGCAGACCTGGTCATTTTCCAATTTCCGGTCTGGTGGTTCGGAATGCCGGCAATCCTCAAGGGCTGGGCCGACCGCGTATTCGCCCGGGGGTTTGCTTATCTCGCTGGGCGCAAATATGACACCGGCATGTTCAAGGGCAAGCTGGCGATGGTTGCCGCAACGACCGGGACCTCAGCCGACACCTATGCCCCAGACGGCATCGACGGTGACATCCTCACCGTATTATGGCCTATCCATAATGGACTTTTCCGCTATAGCGGGTTCGATGTCCTGCCGCCCTATGTCGCTTTCATGCCTGG
Organism: Ensifer sp. YR511; assembly: GCF_900103045.1. Classification (NCBI taxonomy): domain Bacteria; kingdom Pseudomonadati; phylum Pseudomonadota; class Alphaproteobacteria; order Hyphomicrobiales; family Rhizobiaceae; genus Ensifer; species Ensifer sp. YR511. The sequence goes on along the minus strand of NZ_FNGR01000041.1, from coordinate 1,176 downwards.
CCGTGAAGACGAGGCCGGACGCAAAAGACAACTCGACGGCTATCGCCAACATCTCGAAAATCTGGAAACCGCGCCGCGCCTCTTCTTCCACGCGGCTGAAGACTATGGTCCAAACGAGCGCTTGAAGCCGGGCGTTCTTGCAAGATCGGGACAGCAGCGCAATGTCTGATGGCGCGCTGTCCGGTCCGCTGGTCATCGCCATAGTACAGGCCGTCGCCGGGTCGCTTTGCACCGTGAGGCTCGCGGATTCCACCGTAAGAGTTGTCGAGATCGAGCGGGCGGGCGGCAAGGGAACCCAAGCCTATTTGACGGCGCCCTCATCACCCTTCCAAGTCCGCCGGGGCGCGATGCGAGCTTGCGCCCTGGTCCGACGCGGGCCTTGGTATCCTTAGAGGCTCAGGGCGAAGCCAGATCACCCAGCCAACTTAATTACCCCATCCAGCCAACCGACCAAATAGAGCCCCCTTGCGCCAGCCAAACCGCCGGCCCTTTCGGCGTGCTTTCATTTCGTCAAATGAGAAGAAGATGGCACAGATGACCGAGACACTAATCGCAAGGCAAGCTCAGGTCAGAATGGCCGGCGGCGGCCAGCGCCGCATCGACGCCCAGCACGGCAAAGGCAAGCTCACTGCGCGCGAGCGCATCGAGGTTCTGCTCGATGATGATTCCTTCGAAGAATACGATATGTACGTCACGCACCGCTGCGTCGACTTCGGCATGGAAGGCCAGAAGGTCGCGGGCGACGGCGTCGTCACCGGCTGGGGCACAATCAATGGCCGCCAGGTCTATGTCTTCTCCCAGGACTTTACGGTGCTCGGCGGTTCGCTGTCGGAAACGCATGCGCAGAAGATCTGCAAGATCATGGATATGGCTGTACGCAACGGCGCGCCGGTCATCGGCCTCAACGACTCGGGCGGCGCCCGCATCCAGGAAGGCGTGGCCTCCCTTGCCGGCTATGCCGAGGTCTTCCGCCGCAATGCCGAAGCCTCGGGCGTCATCCCGCAGATTTCGGTCATCATGGGGCCCTGCGCCGGCGGCGCCGTCTATTCGCCGGCCATGACCGACTTCATCTTCATGGTGCGTGACTCGTCCTACATGTTCGTGACCGGGCCCGACGTCGTAAAGACCGTGACCAACGAGATCGTCACGGCCGAAGAACTCGGCGGTGCGGGCACG
>NZ_FNGR01000029.1:0-88683 GCF_900103045.1 Ensifer sp. YR511 | reverse complement strand
AGTGGTGGATCTTGTCCTTGCCGATCGAGAAGCGCGAGGTGCCGTCGGGCATCAGGCCTTGGCCTTGTGTCGAGCGGATCGCGGTGCACAGATTGGTCTTGCGCGACAGACACGACGGGCAGGAGCGGCACTCGGGCGTGTAGAGCGGGATGACGTGGTCGCCCTTCTTCACCGAGGTCACGCCCGGGCCGACGTCGACGACGATGCCGGCGCCTTCATGGCCGAGGATCGCCGGGAACAGGCCTTCCGGATCGGCGCCGGACAGGGTGAAATCGTCGGTGTGGCAGATGCCTGTGGCCTTGACCTCGATCAGCACTTCGCCGGCCCGCGGGCCTTCGAGCTGAACCGTCATGACCTCGAGCGGCTTGCCTGCCTGAACGGCAACGGCGGCGCGTACATCCACTGTGGTATCCTTTTCGTTGATGCTTCAATCGCGTGCAAGGGCCAACCGAACCACGGTCAGCCCACCTGGGTTCGGTCGCTTAAAAACGGACCTACGAAGCCTTCTGCAACTCCGGCAGAGCGTGGAAGAGATCGGCAACCAGGCCGTAGTCGGCGACCTGGAAGATCGGCGCCTCTTCGTCCTTATTGATGGCGACGATGACCTTCGAGTCCTTCATGCCGGCGAGGTGCTGGATGGCACCGGAAATGCCGCAGGCGATGTAGAGATCGGGCGCAACGACCTTGCCGGTCTGGCCGACCTGCCAGTCGTTCGGAGCGTAACCGGCGTCGACCGCAGCGCGCGAAGCGCCGACGGCAGCGCCGAGCTTGTCGGCAACCGGCAGGATCACTTGCCTGAACTTTTCCGACGAGCCGAGCGCACGACCGCCCGAGATGATGATCTTGGCAGACGTCAGCTCCGGGCGGTCGGACGACGACAGCGCGTCGGCGACGAAGGAGGAAACGCCCGGGTTGGCGGCAGCCGAGACGCTCTCGATCGCGGCCGAACCGCCTTCAGGGGCGGAAGCGAAGGAAGCGGTGCGCACGGTGATGACGCGCTTGGCTTCGGTCGTCTGTACGGTCTGGATGGCGTTGCCGGCATAGATCGGACGTTTGAAGGTGTCGGAAGAGACGACCTCGATGATTTCCGAGACCTGAGAGACGTCGAGCAGGGCTGCGACGCGCGGCATGACGTTCTTGCCGACCGAGGTGGCGGCGCTCACGATGGTGTCGTAGTTGCCGGCGAGCGAGACGATCAGGGCCGCCAGCGGCTCTGCCAGGTTGTTGGCAAGCGAGGCGTCGTCGGCAACGAGCACCTTGGCAACGCCCGCAAGCTTGGCGGCCTGCTCGGCTGCAACCTTGGCGCCGGCGCCGGCAACGAGAACATGCACATCGGCTCCAGTCCCACTGGCGATTTTCGAGGCCGCGCTCAGCGCCTTGGCGGTCTGGTCGGAAAGGTGGTTGCTGTCGTGGTCAGCCAGAAGAAGAATGGCCATGATAAAATCTCCCTTTCCTTAAATCAGAGCACGCCGGCTTCGGTTTTGAGCTTTTCGACGAGCTCGGCGACCGACTTGACCTTGATGCCGGCCTTGCGGCCCGACGGCTCCTCGGTCTTCAGCACCTTGAGGCGGGCAGCGGTGTCGACGCCGAAGTCGGCCGGCGACTTCTTGTCGAGCGGCTTCTTCTTTGCCTTCATGATGTTCGGCAGCGAGGCGTAGCGCGGCTCGTTCAGGCGCAGGTCGGTGGTGACGACGGCCGGCAGCTTGATGTCGATCGTCTGCAGACCGCCGTCGACTTCGCGGGTCACGGTTGCCTTGCCATCGCCGATCTCGACCTTGGAGGCAAAGGTCCCTTGCGCCCAGCCGAGCAGGGCCGACAGCATCTGGCCGGTCTGGTTCGAATCGTCGTCGATTGCCTGCTTGCCGACGATGATCAGGCCCGGCTGTTCAGCCTCGGCCACGCCCTTGACGATCTTGGCGACAGCGAGCGGCTCGACCTGGTCTTCGGTCTCAACCAGGATGGCGCGGTCCGCCCCCATGGCGAGCGCCGTGCGCAGCGTCTCTTCGGCCTTGGCCGGACCAACGGAAACGACGACGACTTCGTCCGCCTTGCCGGCTTCCTTCAGCCTGAGCGCCTCTTCGACCGAGATTTCGTCGAACGGGTTCATCGACATCTTCACGTTCGCAAGTTCGACACCCGAACCGTCTGCCTTCACCCGGATCTTGACGTTGTAGTCAACGACCCGTTTCACCGTCACAAGTATTTTCATGGCAAACCTTTCTCCCGCGCTCGGTCTCGGCCGAACGCCCTTTCGTCAGTGCCTCGGTCGATCAGGCAACAATGCCCAGAATGCAAACAGCGGTTTTTCACCCGACCGCATGGCGTGTCTGACGCCAGGCGGATTGTAGAAGGAACCTCCGATCCCGGGTGAGAACCATTCGGAATCGCCATGCTGAAACTCGCCTTCCGACAGGACGAGGTACGTCTCTTCCGGGGCGTGGTCGTGGTCGGGATAACGCACATACGGCGCCATCAGCGTCGCGCCGAGCCAGAGGTCCCTCCGGTCCTCCAGGCCGCCCGGTCCGGCGATCATCGCATTGGCGTGGCTCACCAAGAAATTTTCGCTGGCCGTATGGTCGTAGACCGAGCGCCACTTCCATTCGAGCATCGGTTCAAGGTCCGAGAAGCGTCTGATTAGCGTATCCAGGGACGATCGGCCGGTTTCTGCAGCCAGCACACTGTCGAGATGTTGGCTGCAGACCGGGAGGCGCTTGCCGATGTCCAGACGTTGCGGTTGCGGCGCTTCAAGCTGGGCAAAAATCTGCATGAGTGACTGGCGCGCCCTCAGATCCTGTGAAAACTGGTTGAACGCGACAAAGGCCGCGTCCAGAAACGCTTGCAAGGCGTCAAACCGCGCCATTCTCAGATGTCCTTGGCAAGACGCAGCGCATCGTAGATGGCCGCATGTGTATTGCGGGCCGCAACGGCATCGCCGATCCGGAAGAGTTGATAGGCGCCCTCCGGGTTGCGTTCGACGGACTGCGGTGTGCCGGCAATAAGCTCGTCGTAGGAGACTTCGCCAAGGTTCCGCGAGTCAGGCTTCAATTCGAAATAGAGGTCGTCCAGCGGGATGGTTCCGTGGTTGACGACGATCTGGTCGAAGGTCTGCTGCTTGGCAACGCCGCCATAGTCACTGCCAACATGGGCGATGATCTGGTTGCCACTCTTTTCAACCGACTCCAGCCGGTACGTGACTGTGAAGGTGACGTCGAGTTTCTGCAGCGAGCGCATGTAAGGAACGAGGTTCATCGCCATGACTTCGGGCGCGAAGGAGCGGTCCGGTGTCATGATTTCCACCTTGGCACCGGCCTTGGCGAGGAACTCGGCAGCCTGGAGGCCCGCATGGTCGCCGGCGTCGTCGAAGATGAGCACGTTGGTTCCAGGCTTCACATCACCGGAGATGATGTCCCAGGAGGAAACGACGAGTTCGTTGCCCTTCGACAGCACCTCTGTGTGCGGCAATCCACCGGTAGCGATAATGACGACATCGGGCTTTTCGGTGAGTACCGTCTCAGCCTCGGCCCAGGTATTGAACCGGAAGGTGACGCCGAGCTTTTCGCACTGGCTCATGCGCCAGTCGATAATGCCGATCATTTCCCGCCGGCGCTCGCTCTGGGCCGTCAGGCGGATTTGACCGCCCGGATTGTTCGCGGCCTCCAAAACAACGACCTCATGACCCCGTTCCGCCGAGACGCGAGCAGCCTCAAGGCCGGCCGGACCGGCACCGACGATGACGACCTTCTTGCGAACGGCAGCCTTCGGGATCCGATGCGGCATCGTTTCTTCGCGACCGGTCGCCGCATTGTGAATGCAGAAAGCCATGCCACCTTGATAGATGCGGTCGAGACAGTAGTTGGCGCCGACGCAGGGGCGAATATCATCCTCGCGCTTTTCCATGATCTTCCGCACGATATGCGGGTCGGTCATGTGGGCGCGGGTCATACCGATCATGTCGACCTTGCCGGCAGCGATTGCATGACGGGCCGTCGCCACGTCCTGGATCTTGGCTGCATGGAAGGTTGGAAATTTGGTTGCCGCGCGCACATCGCCGGCAAAATCCAGATGTGGTGCGCTCGCCATCCCCTGAATCGGGATGACATCTGTGAGGCCCGGATCCGTATCGATATGACCGCGGATGACATTCAGATAATCGATGAGGCCGCTTTCCTTGAGACGACGGGAAATCTCCAGGCCTTCGGCCTTTCCTGTCCCGCCGGGAAGACATTCGTCTGCCGTATAGCGAACGCCAAGGATAAAGTCGTTGCCGACCCTTTCGCGCATGGCCCTGAAGACGTCGAAACAAAAGCGCAGGCGGTTATCGAGCGAACCTCCATAAGGACCGTCGAGTTCGTTGGTGAGCGGCGAGGTGAACTGGTCAATAAGATGCCCGTAGGCTTCCAGCTCGACACCATCCATACCGCCCGCCTTCATCCGTTCGGCGGCGTCCGCAAAGTCCTTGATAATGCGCTCGATGTCCCAGTCTTCGAGCTTCTTGGGAAAGGCTCGGTGCGCTGCCTCGCGATGATGTGAGGGTGCAACGACCGGGAGCCAATCGCCCTTGTCCCAGCGGGTACGCCTGCCGAGGTGCGTGAGCTGGATCATGATCGCAGCCCCCTCTTCATGCACGGCGTCGGTCATTTGCCGGATCCAAGGCACGATCTCGTCCTTGTATGCGAGCAGGTTGTTGAAGACCGGAGGGCTGTCCTTGGACACTGCCGCCGAGCCGGCGGTCATCGTCAGCGCCACCCCGCCCTTGGCCCGCTCAACGGTATAGGCACGGTAGCGGTCCTTCGGCATGCCGTCTTCGGGATAGGCAGGCTCGTGAGACGTAACAATGATGCGGTTGCGCAGGGTCAAATGCTTCAACTGAAACGGCTGAAGCAGGGGATCGTTCGACATGCGACGGGCTCCGGTTTATGGGAATTTATCGCAACGGTAAGCGGAAATGTACATAGGTGTCAATAATCAAAAACACCTCGGTTCAGATATTCGACACATATGTACATTTTGCTTGAAACGGCCGTTTGGATTTGTTAGGAGGCAATCATGGAACAGGCGATGACTGACACTGGCTGGCGCGGTTCTCAGGAGGGATGGCTCGAGGCCGCCTATGACTCCCTGCTCGAGTCGGGCGTGGACTCGGTGAAGATCCTGCCGTTGGCCAAACGGCTCAATCTTTCCCGGACCAGCTTCTATTGGTTCTTCAAGGACCGGGAGGAACTGCTGAGTGCCCTCGTCGCGCGCTGGAGGGAGAAGAATACCGGCAATCTGGTCAGACAGTCCGAAGCCTATGCGGAGTCCTTGGCCGAGGCGATGCTGAACGTTTTCGACTGCTGGGTGAACAAGGAACTGTTCGACTCCCAGTTCGAGTTCGCCGTTCGCAGCTGGGCGCTGCAATCGCCCGAGATACAGGCCGAAGTCCATGAGGCCGATCAGGCGAGAATGGAGGCGCTGGGCCGCATGTTCATGCGGTTCGGATATGACGCGGGACCGGCGGACGTTCGCGCACGAACGACCTACCTGGTCCAGATTGGATACATCTCGATGCAGTCCAAGGAGGATCTTGCGCTCCGCATGAAGCGCATTCCGGAATACATCGCGATTTACACCGGACAAACACCACAGCAGAGGGAGCTCGATCGCTTCTTCGCCCGGCATGGCTACAAACCAGAGTGAGAGAAGCATGGAACCGGGCGGGCCTTTGAGGGTTGGCGTAATTGGTGGTGCGGGATGGCTGGGCGGAGCAATCGCCGACGCCATTCTCGACGCCGGCATCGTCGAGCCTCAGAACCTGTCGCTCTCCTATCGTAGCGAGCGCCCTGACCGTTTCAACCGCTCCTTCTGGACATCGGACAATCAGGCACTTGCCGACCGCTCGGACGTCATCGTTCTCTCCGTCCGTCCGGCTGACTGGCTCAGCCTGAACGTTGTTGCCGAGGGCAAGCTTGTCATCTCCGTCATGGCGGGCATCCGCCTCAGCGCCCTTGTTGAGCATCATCGGACGGACCGCGTGGTCCGAACCCTGCCAAATGCGGCGGCCGAAGTCCGCAAGTCCTATACGCCGTGGGTCGCAGCCGCCGGGCTGCAGAACGACGATCGAGACATCATAAGGGCGATCTTCGATGCTTGCGGTTCTCAGGATGAAGTGCATTCAGAAGCGGAAATCGACTATCTGACCGGCCTCACCGGATCCGGGCCTGCCTTTCCGGCGCTGCTCGCCGAAGCGATGATGGCAGACGCCGTCTCGCAAGGACTGGCTCCCGAGATCGCCAAGCGTGCCGTCAATACCCTTATCACGGGTGCCGGTCGGCTGCTTGAGCAGCGTGACGACTGTCCGACCGACATTGTCCAGACCTTCCTCGACTATCGCGGCACCACCGCGGCCGCGATCGAGGAGATGCGCGCGGCCGGATTCGATACCGCCGTCTCACGCGGATTGAGGGCTGCGTTCAGGAAATCGGTTCGCATGGGAGAAGCCTCCTAGCGTCGTTGAGACGGGGTCCGCGGCGCCTCGCCTCAGAAGAAAAGCCGCCAAAAGAGGGAACGATAATGAAAAGCTTGCTAGCATCGACATGCCTGTTCCTTGGGACCGTCGCCGGTTCGTCGCTCGCCAGCGCGGCAGACTGCGGCAGCGTCACCATCGCCAGCATGAACTGGCAAAGTGCCGAGGTCATTTCCAATCTCGACAAGATCATCCTCAATGAAGGTTACGGCTGCAGCGCCGAAATCACCATCGGCGATACCGTACCGACGATCACCTCCATGGCGGAAAAAGGCGAGCCGGATATCGCGCCCGAGGCCTGGATCGATCTGCTTCCCGACGTGGTCAAGAAGGGAACCGAAGAAGGCCGTATCGTAAAGGTCGGGTCTCCGCTGCCCGATGGCGGCGTTCAGGGCTGGTGGATCCCGAAGTATTTCGCCGATGCCCATCCAGACATCAAGAGTATTCCCGATCTCCTGAAGCATCCCAACCTCATCAAGGACCCTGAAGACCCGAGCAAGGGCGCGATCTTCAATGGTCCACAGGGTTGGGGTGGAACGGTCGTGACCGCACAGCTCTACAAGGCCTTCGAAGCAGAGAAGGCCGGCTGGACGCTGGTCGACACCGGCTCGGCAGCAGGCCTCGACGGCTCGATTGCCAAGGCCTATGAGCGCAAGGAAGGCTGGGTCGGCTATTACTGGGCACCGACCGCCCTGCTTGGCAAATACGAGATGGTGCAGCTTGAGGCAGGCGTCCCCTATGACGCAGCCGAGTGGAAGCGTTGCATTACGGTTGCCGAATGCACTGACCCGAAGCCGAGCGCCTGGCCGGTCGATACGATCGTGACACTTGTCGCCAAGCCCTTTTCCGAAAAAGCTGGCCCCGAGGTCATGGAGTACCTCAACAAGCGCTCCTGGAGCAACGAGACAATCGCCAAGTTGATGGCCTGGATGACCGACAACCAGGCGAGCGGCGAGGAAGGTGCAAAGCACTTCCTCGAAGAAAACCCGGATATCTGGAAGAAGTGGGTCTCCCCAGAGGCCGCCGCCAAGATCGAGGCTGCGCTGTAGTCAGCACGGCCGAAAACCCGGTGCGGTGTGCCTTCAGCATATCGCACCGTTCTCGCCGACATAACAACAAGAACGCATCGGCTCTTTCGAGAAGGGGAACCGAATGGACTGGTTTTATCAATTTCCCAGCATGGACGACAACGCGCTTCGAAACCTCAAGAAAGTTATCGACGAAACGTTTCGCGGCTTTACCCGAAACTACGGTGATCTGATCGAGGGCTTCTTCGTGCCGCTCCAGCATTTTCTAATCGCTTCTGAACGGTTCATGACCAAGACGCCCTGGCCGATCATCACGCTCCTCATCCTCGCCATCGCCTGGGCAGCGACCAGAAGCATTCGCATCGCCGCCGGCTGTCTCGTGACGCTGTTGCTCATCGGCTACTTCGACATGTGGGACGATACGATGCGGACGATCTCGATGATCTTCGTCTGCACGATCCTGTCGATCGCGATCGGCCTGCCGATCGGCATTCTCATGTCGCGCTCCGACAGGGTCCAGCGGGTCGTCAACCCGGTGCTCGACGTCATGCAGACCATGCCAAGCTTCGTCTACCTGATCCCCGTCGTCATGCTGCTCGGCATTGGCAAGGTGCCGGGCCTGATCGCCGTCGTCATCTACGCGATCCCGCCGATGATCCGGCTCACCAATCTCGGCATTCGCCTGGTCGACAAGGACGTACTGGAGGCGGCCGATGCCTTCGGCGCCGACAACCGGCAGAAGCTCTTCAAGGTGCAGCTCCCGCTTGCGCTGCCGACCATCATGGCAGGGATCAACCAGACGATCATGATGGCGCTTGCCATGGTCGTCATCGCCTCGATGATCGGTGTTCAGGGTCTTGGCCAACCCGTACTGAAGGCGATCGCCAACCAGTACTTCACGCTCGGTATCTTCAATGGTCTTGCGATCGTCGGCATCGCCATCATGTTCGACCGGGTCAGCCAGGCCTATGGCGAACGATTGCAGAAGCACCGGGAGGTGGTCCATGGCTGAGCACGCTTTCGGCGGCATCGCAATCCGCCATCTCTATAAGATCTTCGGACCGAATGCCGGGGCTCATGTCGAGGCGGTTAGGAACGGCCTCACCAAGACCGAACTGAACGAGCGTCACGGGCACGTGCTCGGCCTTCGCGACATCAACATCGAGATGCCGTCGGGCTCGATCCAGGTGATCATGGGGCTTTCCGGCTCGGGCAAGTCGACGCTCATCCGGCATATCAACCGGCTGATCGATCCGACGGCCGGCGAAGTTCTCGTCGACGGCGTCGATGTGGTGAAGATGCCAGAGGCGGAACTGCGCGAGTTCCGCCGCCACCAGACCGCCATGGTGTTCCAGAAGTTCGCGCTGCTTCCGCATCGAAGCGTGCTCGACAACACGATCTTCGGCCTTGAAATCCAGGGCGTAGCGCGCGCACAAAGCATCGATACTGCCATGCGCTGGCTGGAACGGGTTGGACTTAAGGGCTTCGAGCACAAGTATCCCAATCAGCTCTCCGGCGGCATGCAGCAGCGCGTCGGGCTCGCCCGCGCGCTTGCCAACGACGCACCGGTGCTTTTGATGGATGAGGCCTATTCAGCCCTCGATCCTCTCATCCGCACGGACATGCAGACGGTGCTTCTGGACCTGCAGAAGGAGATTAAAAAGACGATCGTCTTCATCACCCACGACCTCGACGAAGCGCTGAGGCTCGGTGACCAGATTGCCATTTTGCGCGACGGCGAGGTCATCCAGCAGGGCACGAGCCAGGATATCGTGCTGAGGCCTGCCGACGACTATGTCGCCAATTTCGTCAAGGAGGTGAACCGGGGCCGCGTTGTCCATGTGGAGGCGATCATGGCACCGCTTGGCGCAACTGCAGCCGACAGTGGGCAACGGATTGCCGCCGATCTCACAATCGAAGAAGCGGTCCGTACGCTCGCCTCTGCACCCGAAGGTGATATCACCGTCGTCGATCCGTCCGGAATACCTCTCGGCACTGTCACCTTCCGCCAGCTCGCGGGCGCCATGGTCAATGCGCACGAGACGAACGATCGCGCAATGGCAATCGCGGCCAACGCAGCGTAAGCGCGGATCGGCCGGCGAATGCCATTCCTCCGGGCGGCCGGTCCTCCGCCCGGAAAAGCGCCAAGGGTGGCTCCTCCCTCATTCCAGTCCCAATCCCCTCCCCGCCAGGAGTTGCGCCATGTCCAAGAAATTTCCTCGGCTGTTTTCCCCTCTCAAACTGCGGTCCCACACGCTGAAGAACAGGATCGTGTTCGGCGCGCACACGGCGAACATGGCGGTCGAGGGTCTGCCGACCGAACGACATACCGCCTATTACCGGGAACGAGCGATCGGCGGCGCCGCGATGATCGTCGTCGAACCCATGCCCGTCCATGCCGCAGCCGTTTTAACTCGCGGCAATTTTCGCCACTCCGATGACAGTGTCATCCCCCATTTCAAGAAGGTGGTCGAGGCGATCAAAGGGTATGGAGCCATAGCGATCCAGCAGCTCTATCACGTCGGAGCGCATGGGGATTCCGACAATTCGTTCCATCCGCATTGGTCGCCTTCGGGCGGGCCGAGCTATCATGACAGCGACGGCTCGCATCCGATGACCGAAGCGGAAATCCTGGAAACGATCGATGGCTTCGTTGCGGCGGCACGTCGCTGTCGGGACGCCGGCTTTGACGGCGTCGAAGTATGGGCTGCCTATCTCGGTTTGGTCGACCAATTCTGGACGCCATGGTGCAATCGGCGCGACGATCAGTGGGGCGGTTCGCTTGAAAACCGCACGCGGATGTCTCGGGAAATCCTGACGCGGATCAGGGACGTCTGCGGGCCGGATTTCATTGTCGGCCTTGCCGTCAGTGACGAACCGGACGTGAAGGTTGCGCTTCAACGCGACGAGCTTGCCGAAATCATCCGCCTGCACGACGAACTGGGCCTTATCGATTATGTCACCTGCGGCTCTGGCGGCTACCTCGATTTCTACAAGCTGATGCCGACGTTCCTCTATCCGGAAAAACTTGGCGCCGATCTCGCTTCAGTCCTGAGGAGTGTCGTCAAGAACGCGCTTGTGATCGCCGAAAGCCACATCCGCACCCCCGAAAACGCCGAAACGGTGCTCGGCCAGGGAGCAGCCGACCTCGTTTCGATCGTGCGCGGGCAGATCGCTGATCCGCATCTTGCAAAGAAGGCGGCCGAAGATCGCCCGGAGGACATTCGCGGCTGCATCTCGTGCAATCAGATGTGCTGGGGACGCCGGTCGCGCGACTACTGGATCAGCTGTCTGATCAACCCGTCCGTCGGCCGCGAGGCCGAATGGAACGGCGACCGCTTTTTGAAGACCAGCGATCCCCAGCGCGTGCTGGTCATCGGTGGCGGCCCAGCCGGACTGGAGGCCGCCCGGGTGGCCGCCGAGCGTGGCCACGAAGTCGCGCTCGCCGAGGCGTCGAACCGGCTCGGCGGTAACTTCCTGCTCGCAGGCATGCAGCCACGAAGGGCCCAGATCCTCGATCTCATCGCCTGGTATGAGCGCCAGCTCGAAAAACTCGGTGTAGAGGTTCGCCTCAACTCCTATGTCGAGGCCGAGGACATCGATCCTTCCGAGTTCGGGCGTGTCATCGTCGCCACCGGCTCCTATTCGCCGGAGACGGTGTTCCAGAAAGCGCTGCCGGCGGTCGAGGCGATGCCGGGCCTGGCGAAGGGTAACGTCTTCACAGTCGAAGCCGTCATGGCGCGGCAGGCAAGGCCGGGCAAGCGCGTTCTGCTTTTGGATGAAGGCGGCGGCTGGCGCGGCTGCGGCACCGCCTGGAAGCTCGCCGAGGAGGGCCACGAGGTGGCGCTCCTGACGCCCGACCCGTTCGTCGGCAAGGAGCTGCAGCGAACCGCAGCCGACGTTCCGATGCGCCAGGCGCTCAGGAAACTCGGCGTCACATGGATCGTCGAAGCCAGCGTCATCGAATGGCACGGCAACGGCGCGACCATCGTCGACCACACCACGGGAGAGTGTCGCTTCATCGACGCGGATGCCTTGGTGACGGCCACCACGAATGCCCCGGCCGACTGGCTGATGCCGGGGCTCGCCGAACGCGGTATCGCCACGCGCCAGATCGGCGATTGCGCCGCACCGCGGCAGGCACCCTATGCGTTTTATGAGGGTAGGAAAGCGGGACTGGAGATCTGAGATGGAAGAGGTCGAACTCAACCAGAGGCAAGCAGAAGATCTGGCGATGAGAGCTTGCCTTGGTGCCGGCGCCAATCCGGCGAGCGCCCGATCGCTCGTGGACGCAACAGTGTCGGCCGCCCGCTTCGGCCCGAGCGCGGTCGGGTTTCCGCACCTCGTCGATTATCTGAACAGTTTTCGCGAGGGGCGCATCAATTGCGATCCCACGCCGGCCGCCACGCGCCCCTTCCCCGCTCACATCACCTGCGATGCCGACCGAGGCATCGCGCAGCTCGGTTTCGACCTTGCCTTCCGCGATTTCGTGGATGCTGCCCGCAACTTCGGGACCGCGCTCTTCACCCAGAAGAACAGCTATACAACGGGCGAGCTCGGCTACTACGTGCGCAGGCTCGCGCTGGAAGGCCTGAGCGGTCTTGCGGCGACCAACGCGAATGCCATGGTCGTAGCGAAGGCAGGAGGACCGGCTGTCTACAGCACGAACCCCATCGCCTTCGGATTTCCGCTCGGCGCCAACGCGCCGCCACTCATCGTCGACCAATCGTCAAGCGCGACTGCCTACGTCAACATTGCCGCCGCCGCCGCCAAGGGGCGAGAAATCCCGGAAGGATGGGCGGTCGACAACGAAGGCGCCGATACCCGGGACGCCGAAAAGGCACTCTTAGGCGCGCTGCTACCCTTCGGTGGCCGCAAGGGTGCGAACGTCGCGCTCCTCGTCGAAATGCTGTCGGCCGGACTTTCCGGTGGCTCCTGGTCGCTGGACGCATCAAGCTTCAGAACGGGCGATACCTCGCCCGCCGTGGGTTTGACGGTGATTGCGATGATGCCGGGCCCGCCAGGGAGCGACCACATCGCCCGCGCCCACCAACAGGTCCGGCGGCTCAAGGAACTTGGTGTCTACGTTCCAGGCTTTAGCGGCAGGCCCCGCTCGATTGGCCAGCCATTGCGCGTGTCGCGCGCTGTCTTCGACGTCATTGGTCGCTTCGCGTCCAAGTGGGATCAATCGACTGGCGCACGAACGTAAGAATACCTGCCGTCTCAGATACGCTACACGCCGAGAGAAATCGCCATCCCTTCCTGGGCGGCCTACACCGCCATGTTCTTGCGCGACAGATCGAGTGAGCGCGAACCAACGCCTCAGCTCGGTCAGGATCGTGGTCCGCAATTGCATCGATCATTTCATCGTGCCGGCGTGACGCTTCGTGCAACTCTACCAACATGATGCCATATCCGAACGGCAACCTGTTTGAGCCATGGACAGCCGTGTTCGGTCATGACGCAGGCGACCGCAGAATTCATCGGTGCTTGGGTATCATAACATCGATAGTCAACTCGGCAACGGCACTCGAAGCGCCAACGCTCTAGCGAGGGCGACATCGCTATCCTTGAGCGAATGAACGAGGCGCACGGGTCCGTCATTGTCTCGCACAGGCATTACCGCTGAACCGACCACAGCAAGCTCCAGAGCCCGGTGATGCGCGGCCGCGGCTGCCTCCCTCAGCAAAGCCGCCAGACTCGGCTCGGCCATGAGGACCTCAAGTGCCGCAGCAGTCGTGCCGTTCGGGCTGGTTACTTGCTGGCGGAGCTCCGTGGGAGAAAAGACGCTGGCGCTGGCGAGAGTTGAAGCACCGTCAACCGTCTGCTTCGCCAACGCATGCGCAGTCTCTACCGCAGACCGACAGCGATACCTGCCTCGGTCAAGCACTCGATGAAATGGAAGAGGCAGGCCGGCCCCGACCCCGATATTGCGGTTGCAGCATCGATGAGCTTTTCTTCCCCAACCAATGGACGTTTCCGACGGCTGCCAGAAGATCACTCACATAGGGCATCTGAACGATACCAGTGTGCGCGTTGGCAAAGGCGGCGATCACTCCCATGCCGATCGACGCCGGCATGTTGGGCATGGCGCGCACGATCGGCACCGCACCAAGCGTCGCCTCGAAGGTCGCGATCGGCACGCCGGCGGCGATGCTGACAAAGGCGGCGGTTGCGCTAAACCGCCGGTATGTCGCAAGCATCGAGCCGATGACCTGCGGCTTGACGGCGACAATGACGGCGCGCGGCTGCAGTGCCTGCGGCAGCTCGGACGCATCCGCGTAGGCCGCAGCGCCCGCTGCCACTGCGCGCCGGCGGAGGGCCTCCACCGGCTCGACCACATGAATTCGGTCAGCGGCAATGCCGAACCGGGCCACCCAGCCTTCAAGCAGCGCAAAACCCGTGTTGCCGCAACCAACCAGCACAATTTCGCCAGACTGATCCATACCGTCGCTTTCCCTTCATGCGCGCACTCGGCCCAAAGCACGCCAGCCCTATTGCTGCGCCAGTCGGTCCCAGCAATCGCCGAGTGCGACAGGCGACCGATGCTTCATGATCCGCTGGCTCGGCGTGCGTTCGAACTCGTCGACAACGGCGATGTTGCGCGAATGAGCCGGAATCGCCGGTGTGCAGCGCGCCCTCCTGCGAAGTGCGCACGACGATCTCGCCCCTGCCCCCTGTCGGCACCGGCTCGCCCTTTTCGTCGAGGATATCGACCGAGAACCAGGGCATCGGTTGACCCATGGCGCCGACAACGCCGGTGGCGTTGCAGGTGGTGATGCTGGAGGCTTCGGTCATGCCGTAGCACTCGCGCATATCTATACCAAAACGCTCCTTGAAGAGCGACCACACCTCCTTTGGGCAGCCGTCGCCCCACGCGACCCGCACCGGATGCTCGCGGTCACCTTTGCTTTCGGGTTGCTTTAGGAGAATCTGGAGAATCCCGCCGAGGTAGTGGATGGGGGTGGCACCGTAGGTTCTCACCTGATTCCAGAAGCGGCTGGCGCTGAACCGGTCGACCATGGCAAGTGACAGGTCCTCGATGATCGGCAGAACGATCGACTGCGACGGATAGGGCATTCGATTGCGAATTTCGCAAGGCATGCCTATTTTAGCGGCCTACAAGGCCAAATCGTTGGCTTCGAAGCGCAAACGACCGTCAAATCCAATTGACTATAAGCCCTCCCAACACTACGTTGGCAGTTAACAACTAACCCAGCATCCTGAGAGACATGGGCTCCGGGCGGTTGGGGGAAAAAGCCGGCGCAAGCCGGTTTTTTTATGCCCGGGAGCAAGGAGTGCCAGCGTTACGAACACGCGTCTATATCGACGGCTATAATCTCTATTATGGATGCCTACGCAAGAGCGCGTTTAAATGGCTCGATGTTCTCGCCCTATTCGAGGCGCATATACTGCCGAGCATCCTTTATCGTCCCGAACCGGGCGCCGATCCGGCGACGATGATCCTGCACCCGGACTGTGCGATTAAATACTTCACGGCGAAGATTATCGACAGCGCGGCCAAGGGAGAGGATTCGGTCTCGTCGCAGGCTCATACCACAATGCCCTGACGGCGCATTGTGCCGGACGGCTTTCCTTCGTGATGGGCTATTATTCGCTCTACAAGGCCAACCAGCATATCGTTCCGGCGGATGATGCGAAACGCTGGCCGCGTGACTGCGACAAGATCCAGGTGTGGAAGCTTGAGGAAAAGCAGTCGGATGTGAATCTGGCGCTCCAACTCTACGACGACGCGCTGAGCGGGGACGTCGACCAAGTGGTACTTGTCACCAATGACACGGACCTGGCGCCGGCACTTGAGATGCTGAAAGCGCGGGCCCCCATATCGTCCGTGGGCTGGTGATCCCGACGCGCAATGTCGGCGCTGGCGGCGATCTTGAGCGCGAGGCGAACGTCTCGCTTGCGAAGCTCGCCCATTGGGTGCGGCGGCATATTTTGGATGAAGAGCTGCGCGCCTCGCAATTGCCGGATGTCGTTCCCGGCCGCCGTCGTGCCAGCATCAAGCCACACTCATGGTATGCGAAGCCGCATCACCTTGCGAAAATGCTGGAGATGGCGCGCCCGGTCCTGCGAGGCGAAGGCGAGATCCTGAAATGGGCACGCAGAGAAAGCGTGCATCTCGGCGGCCGTCGGCCGATCGATCTGATCGCGACGGACGCAGGCGCGGCCGAGGTCTTCGACTACATCGAATCCTATATCCGGGAGCAGATCGAAAAGGCCGGGGAGCCTGACGATTTGTCGTCCTGAACTTGATGGGCGGAAGGTAGTTCGAGGGGTGGGGTTTCGGGGCAAAACTTACCTTACGTCGATGGTGTTCAAGTTGCTCGGTCTGGCAAAGACGACGCTCAGCCTGTACCGCACCTTGCTGCGCACCTGCGCGGGAAAGACAGCCGGCGAGCGTGGTTCCGCGGAACCTCGCCATGATCTCGCGCCCGCGTTCGTTGACCAGCGTCCTGGCCACCACGTCTTCTTTCGATCTGCAGCAGCGTGCCCGCAGGGGCTCCATGGCACACCCCTGTCATGCGCGGAGCTTTATGCTGGAACAGAATGTAGCCCTTACTAACCCTGCACAATCGACTGAGCCGCGTGTTTTACCGGCGTGGCGCAACGATCGTTGCTGCAAGCGCCAGTCGATCCAAGCTGGCGCCCACGCGTCGCCTGTTCAGTCGTCAATACGAAACCCGACCTTCATGACCACCTGGTAGTGCGCGACTTTGCCATCCTTGATGTGTCCCCTGATCTGGTCGACCTCGAACCATTCCAGGTTTCTCATGGTCTTCGATGCACGCGCGATCGCGGTTTCGATAGCGTCGGTAACAGACGACTTCGAACTGCCGACCAGCTCTACCTTCTTATAGACGTGATCACTCATAACAACCTCCCGTTTGCTTTGAGAAAGGACATCCTACAGGCAAGCTGCAATCCTTGCGCTAACAATCAGCGCAAGGAAGTGTCTGCCTCTATTGTCGCATCAATCTTTTAGCGACCTGTAATTTTTAAATGCCAAATGCATAAATCAAAACTATTGCTTAACACTGGTATGTACCAATTCCGATACGCGCACTTTCGGACATTCTTCCTGGCGTGCGGTCTAGAGCTTCTTGTCTGTCGTTGGTTTTCGCAAAGAGAGAGGTTTGCAAGCGCATGAACGACTGGAGTACGGACGGGCGTGGCAATGTCCGGTCCTCGACCATCGTCGGCTGGAAAGCCGAGCCGGCAAAAGATGAAACGGGCGACGTTTTCTTGAGGATCGAATTCAGCGTCGACCCTAATCTCACGGATGTGTCGGCGCTGCAGTTCAGATTAACCAGACAACAGGCCGATCACATCAGTGGGACGTTGGGAGGCCTTGCGGATCGGTCTTCATCGCTGCGGGGTGTCTGCCGGGAGGCCGGCGCGCTCGCTCTGCAACGAAAATGACCCAAAGCAAAGGGACGTTCGTGACCACGCGGAAGGAAATCGCCGATCGCGTCGTTGCGAAATGGGCAGAGTGCGGCATGGCGATCGAGCGTGATGCCGAGGTCGAGGTCCTGCTCAAGCTGCGGTTCACCGGCGATGTGCCCATCGATTGCATCCGGCGCAGATACCTCAAGTTACTTCAAGAACGCCGGCCAGGGCGCAAGGTCGATTGAAAGCCCTTGGCGGACCAAACCAAATGCGGAACGGGAGGCGACGCTGATGGGATATGACTGGAACGGCCGTCGCGAACGCCGTATGAAGATCGCGAGGCTTGGAACAGCCGTGGCTTTGGCAGCGCTCCTGGTATCGATGGCGGCCAAAGTCGCGAGCGAGGCCCTCTAGGCCACGGTGCTCGCTACGGCTCGTCGGGCGTCGCTTTAAACATCGCATGGAACACGTCTATGCATCCAGCCTCAATTAAGCATTGTTTGCTCGGAGAGGAGACAGTTCATGCCTACAATTGGCAAGTCGCCCGCCGGCCTCCGCACAAGCATGCTGGCTTTGGCCTTCGCCCTCACTGGTAGCGTGGGTACTCGTGCTGGCCCTGGCGGCCTGATTTCAAGACCTCGGAAAATCTGAACTGGTTCGATGAAAACCCGGACTGAAATTACGACGGATCTTCGACAACTGGGCGTTCGAACGGGCGATCTTGTGATGGTTCACGCCTCCTTGAAAGCCGTTGGTGCTGTCAAAGGCGGGCCGACGGCCATTGTCGGCGCACTTCTCGATGCGATTGGATCATCGGGCACCCTTATGGGCTATGCCTCATGGGACCGCTCACCCTACGAGGAAACTTTGAATGGCGTCCGGATGGCTGATGAAGCGCGTCGTACTTGGCCGCCGTTCGATCCCGCAACCGCTCGCACCTATCCGGGTTTCGGCCTGCTCAACCAGTTTCTTGTTGAAGCGCCCGGCGCACGCCGTAGCGCTCATCCCGACGCATCTATGGTTGCGGTTGGGCCACTTTCCGAGACGTTGATCGAGCCTCATCGGCTTGGCCAGGCCTTGGGAAATGGCTCGCCAATCCAACGATTTGTCGAACTAAGGGGAAAAGTGCTCTTGCTGGGCGCCCCTTTGAACTCCGTTACCGCTCTCCACTATGCGGAAGCCATCGCCGACATTCCCGGCAAGCGGCGCGTGACTTACGAGATGCCGCTTCTTGGTCCGAATGGTGAAACGGTATGGGAGACCGCCGAAGACTTTGACACCAACGGCATCCTTGATCGTTTTGCGGTCGCGGGCCAGGCCGACGCGGTCGAAACGATTGCGAATGCCTACGTTGCCACTAGCCGGCACCGGAGCGGGACGGTCGGAGATGCGTTCTGCCACCTCTTCGACGCGCGGGACATCGTGTCGTTTGGTGTAGCATATCTCGAAAGCCGATTTGGCAAGGGTGCGTAGGCACCGCGAAACGGATCCACGAATACGGCGGTGGTCGCGGTGCCGCTCAGACGGACAAAGTGGTGTACCAGGCGGCGGCCGCGAAAGCGAACAAAGCCGGTTCGCGCGAACTGTCCGCCCGATCCGCGATTGCGCAAGTCAGGTTCTTCTTCCGTGCAGCAGCCATTCCCTACCTCGCCATGGAGCGTCCCTTATGGTGCCATGAGGACCGTCTCGTACCAGCTGGCGCCAGCCAGTGGCAGGCCTCCCAGTCCATAACGATGCGGGCCGCCCCATTCGGACGGAAGACTTGGTCCTATCCGGTCGGCGTCGAATGTCAGCGACGGCTCAAGCGCCGCTGCTGAGATATTCCGCGGCAGCCCGCGGAGGCGCGAGAGATCCATCCATCCGGCTTTCGCCGGCGCGTTGCCCGAAGGTCCGGAGATTGGTGACCGCGCTGGCGACGGCGCGGAACGCACAGAGACCCATGTAAATTACACCTGCCCAGAGACTTCAGGTGTTACGAACGTAACATCCACGCCGTGACGCGTTTGGTATCATACAATCGGGAAAGTAGTTCCTTGAACACTCGGTTGTCTTGCAACTTATGCCTTTCGACAACGCGACTTGTTAACTGATCGCTTCCTGCATCAAAAAGCAAAATCGCAACGGAGGATGCCATGATGAAGCTATTGCTCGTGCTCATTGCCCTGACGTCATTCGTGCCTGCGACGGCAGCTGCACAATGCAACCCGGCGGTACAGCAGTGCCGTTGAGGCACTGCTCCAAACTGTGATTTACCACCATGCCGAACCTTGTCGCGCTGCTCTTCGGAGCGGCGATAGTCCTGTTTTATTCTTACGGGCGCTTCAACCGTGTCACCTACGAGGGCGGGCGGCAGATGGAGCGGCTTGTCAACCTGTTGTCGCCCGACAAGCTTCGGGCGCGGCGCATCGTCATGCACGCCTACGCATGCTACGCGCTCATACTTCTGATCATTTACTTCTTCCTCTGCGCCTACGCGGAACTCCTCCCAATGCTCGGTGGCCCGGATCTTTCGATCGGTGCGAGCAAGCTTCCCGTTCCTTCCGTCGATGCCCCGGTAGCGATCACCACAGGCTTCACCCCGGGCAGCAACAGTGCTGCAAGCACCTGGATGCAGCCTCTGTCCACCATCGTCGTTCCGTCGGTCGTGCGGGACTTCGATATCGGCATCGACGCATCGGTCTCGCTTGCCATCGCGCTGATCATGGTCGGTCTGGCACCCAGTTTCCCGCTTCTGGGAAGCTTCGAGGACTGGATGCGAAGTGCTGCCCACCGCCTGGCGGGTATTCCCACCCGCGTCATCGGCGCCAGTGAAGATCTGCGCCGGAAGGACCTCGCGATCTCGGCCGACAGCGCGTCATCCCTCGAAAAGAACACCCTCCTCATTCCGCGCAGCAATTGGGAGCGTATTGATCATTATCAGGCGGCCGCGAAGGATCAGTTGAGCGAACCCGAGGACTTTCGTCTCGATCTGGAACTGATCTTCTCCGTCTCTGCCTGGATCCTCGACCGCAAGCTGAAGCTCGCCAACGCCCCCGTGCGGGAGCGTTTTCAGAAACTTGAGGAAGAGCTCAGCAAGCGACGGGATCAGTTGGTCGTGGATCTGGACGAGAGGTCGGGCTACGGGTCAGGCGCGGCGAAGGAAGCGCCTGTCAGCAACGGAGCCGCCGATGCAAGCCTCGGCGAACGCAAGAGGGCGACCTGGGAGCGATTGGCGTCGGATGCCGACGACCTTGCAGACGATCTTTGCATCCTGCTCGCGCTCTATGTCGAGCACGAGATCATCGTCGTCTCGCCGGCGACGGCAGACGAGGCGGCGGCACATCAGCAAGTCGTTGCCCGGAAAAAGCTCGAGCAGTTCCTCGGCGCCCTGTTGCACCCCCATTTAAGCGCTGGCTATCGCAGATCCTACGCGACGTTGACTGCGCTCTGGGCCCTCGGCACCGTGCTCTTCGTCAGCCTCTTTTGGAGCCTGCTACCCGGTCGGTTTGAAAGCGAGCTCGTATGGGGTAGCCCCGTCAATGTCTATTCTCGCACGCTGACCTACATCTTCTACGCGTTCAACAACTACTGCATCCCGATGATTGTGACGCTCGCGCTTCGCGACGCAGGCATGCAGTCGCGTCGTTGGCGGAACATGCGCGAGGCGCATTGGACCTCGTGGTTGCCGCAAGCCGTGCTCGTCGTTTTCGTGTCCTGGGCCGTCGCCGCCGTATTCGTCATGGGGCTGCAGCTCTGGAAAACCGGCCTCGACACAGGTTGGGCCGCCGGCGATCAAGGCCTCTCGCTGTTCCTGCAGCTTTCGTTCGAATACAACGCGCCGACGGCCGTTCGCGGCGCCGTACTTGCCCTGATCGTGGCGTTCCTGCTCGATGCATGGTTGGCTCGGGCACTGTCACTCTCGCTGCAGCCGACGTATCTCTCAAGCCTGATCTGGGCGGTCGGCGCATCGGTTGTCATGGCCGTCTGCGGAGGGGCGACCCGTTACCTGACATCATGGGCAACAAAGCCCGCAACCACTCTGAGCCTCGACGCAATCGATAGAGGTCTCGTCGTCTACTCGGCGATGTTCTCGGCGTTCATCGGCTTCGTCGTCGTGTTTTGCGTCACGGCTGCTCTTCTCAACCAACGCGGCGGCGCCGAGCGCTTCCGTTCGGGAAAGACGCCCGCACGCGTGGCGCCAAGACCAACACCCGCGGAGTAGCCGATGCGCCCACTGCTCGCCAAATTCGTCGTCGCCGCACTCGTCCCAGCGCATGTCCTCTCTTACACTGCGCGTGCTGAGGCGCTTGACAGCGGTGAGATTAGGATTGGGGTGCGCGAAGATGCGCGACCCTTCATCTGGCGGGACCAGGACACCAAAGGCTATCTCGGCTTCTTTTGGGATATCTGCACCGAGGCCGTCCAGCGTGCGGGATATCATTTTAGCGAAGAGGGCGTGGACGCAAAGAAACGAGCCGCGTTCCTGAAAACAGGCGACGGCGACTACGACCTGCTTTGCGATCCGACGACGATCACGCTCAAGCGGATGCAGAACTTCGCCTACAACGGGCAGGCACCCTATCTTGCGTTCTCGCCCATCGTCTTCGTGGCGAACGGCTCATACGTCAAGGCGCATCTCGATCCACGTTCGTCAGAGGCAGCCGGAGACCTTCCCAAAGACGCACCGCCCAAACCGACCTGCACGGACGTGTTCAATTGGCTGAAACAGGCAAAGGGCGAAGATCCGAAGACGAGAAGATGGTCGTCGGTGCCCGCGAACCAAGCCACCCCGCCCAGTACCACCCAACCTGCAGCAACCGCCGGAAACGGCCTTCTCGGCTGGCTGGAACAGAAGTTTGATTTCACTCTCCAGCAGCCCACGAAGGAAAACACCGAGAAGAAGAGAACCTTTGAGATCTGGGGCTACGTCAAGGGATCTACGATCGGCGACACGCTGAAAACCAATGCGGCGCACCTGACGCAGGACAACTGGATGATCTGCCCGCGAGAAATCGACTCGCATTCCGAGGCGGCGGAGGAATTTTGTAACGGTCGGCTGGCCCGCTATTTCGGGGATGTCGATATCATCAAGGCCGCACTTGCCGACTATGGCGAACGTACCGGTACCCGTTGTGCTGCCGACACCACACCGACCACGGAAGGCACCTACGAGCCCTACGCCCTCGTGGTCTCATCTCGCCGTTTCCCCGATTTCCCCGAGCGCATCACACTTGCGCTTTACGGCATGTTCGAGGACGGAACCGTCGAGCGGCTGTTCTCAGGTCATTTTCCCGGGACGCAAAAGTCTCAACATCTCGCCACCCTGTTCCGGATCAACAGCATTCCGGCGGGCAGCGACATGACTGAGAAGCCTGGGTCTGCTGCCGGTGCGCAGCAAGATCCGGTGCATTTGCCCGAGGTTTCGCAAAGCATTTCGAAGACGGACCGCTAGCCGGCGCCGACGACACCATATGTGGGCCAGGATCCGTAAACTCAAGATTATGGACGAGGCGACCGGCGTCACGGTCACTGGGACTACCACCGATCGTCTATTCTCCCTCGGCAGCGTGACCGCAAGCCCGCAAGGGCCTAGAACGTGCCTTGCTGCTCGCTTACCGGCAGGCAGTGCACGATTGCTGGCAATGCTGGTCGGTGAGGATACGTGAAGCGGATTGGACCATGGCAGTAGATCACGGGCACCACCTGGCGATCTTCTTGTTGCGGCGCATTCTCGAGTGGGCTATCAGGCTAGGGCCCCCTGAAAGTTGCTCGGTCCCAAACGCTTCGGCACGGACGTCCGGCTCCACAAAACCGATGACGGTGCAATGCGGTTGCGAATATGCAGTGGTCGCCCTGACCTCAGGCTCAGGTGAAATCCATTCCAGCTTCGGCTTCACTAGCGGCCAGACGAAAATGCACGGCAAAACCTCCTCGTCTTGCCGTGCATCTTCCCGTCCAGCCCCATGAACCAGGCGTGTAGGTGTTTTCAAACGGTCGCGACCTGGGCAGCCTGAGCCGCGATCACATTGGGCGCCACTGGGCGCTGCCTCCGAACCGGGACATTGAAAAGCGGAGCGAGATTTCTGGGCTTGTAGACTTGCTGGGCGCGCGCCGACGGATCGTCGTCCGGAGAAAAGGAAACTGTCTGCCCATAGCGCGCGATCACGCTTTCATGAAGGGATTCGTTGATCGTGCGTTGGGCAATGCCCTGTCCATCGCGCGGCCGGTAAAGCGTTTCGTAGTAATCCACCCTGAACGGCTTCTCGCAGATTTGCCGGAATGTCGGCGTCAACCGGTCCTTGAGCGACCAGCCTGCACGCGAGTCGTGATGCGGGGCGCTGACGTCGAGTCCTTTCGGGAGCATCGTCCAGTCGATTACAAGCCCGCAGACCTGCGCTTTTTCCGCCATCCAGACCAGCGGGATATCGGCCAGAGAACGGTCGACATACCCTCCGCCAACGTCTCCATGGCTGCCTGCGAACCAGACCTGCTCTATCGTGCAATTGGCCGGGACGTCGCCTGTCCAGAGCGTCGGCACGAACTCGTCTCGCGACTCATCGATGGCCATCGCGTGGTAGGCGTGGCGCGTTATCTTTGAGGCCGTGGTATTGTGGAATCCATATTCCCTGGAGTTGAAGCCACTGAAAATGTGGCTGGGAACGCCGAGCGCGCCGACCGTGTCCCAGACCCCGAGCATCGTGACTTCGACATCCAGGTGCGCATCCGTCGAATATCTATCAACGAAATCCTTCGGCGACCGGTCCTCGGTGGTTCTGTAATACTGCCAGGCGTTGCGCAGATCCCCGAGCCGCTGCCGTCTGAGAAGTCCGCATGAGGCGATCAGCCCCGCCAGGCTGCGCGCGGAAAAGGCGCCACGCGAGAAACCGAACAGATAGATCTCGTCGCCTGAAACATAGTTCTGAGCGAGGAACATGTATCCGGAGCGGATGTTCTCATCCACGCCAGTGCCGATCGCGCCATCCAAAAGGCGTTGAATTTGCAGGCCGGACGATCCGATACCACGCAGGTACAGGACAGATTGCGGAATACCGCCTCTTTCGTCCTGGCAAGCGCGAATGGCCCTCGCGATCCGCGCGACATTCGTTTCGGAACGGGCACTATCGGCGTCGTTCCAGGTTCCGTCGAAACAAACAACTAAGCGTTTCATCTCTTTTTTTTCCTTTATGGCCCTGATGTGCGTTTCCCTGTTGTCTTGGCGTGAGCAGCCGCGGTTCTCACCCGGCCGGCGCTTCAAGCCCGCCCCGAAGGGCGCGGACCCATTTTTCAACCTTGCCCATCACGCCCCAGCCGCTGATCGCGGCAAAGACAGGGAAGGCGGCCGTTACAAGCTCGCTGCCGAGCCCTCCGCCAGCATGCGTCGCCGCCGCTGTGGCGCCCGCGTTCGCCGCCCCCTCGATCAAGGGTGCAGCGATCGCCGTGACCGGCGCCAGCTGCGGAAAGAAGATTGGCAGAAGGGTCGTGGCGAGCATGCCGATGGCACCTATCGCGGTCTTGCGGCCGTCGAGCGCATTCCCGAGCGTCTTTCCGAGCGCACCGTTGACCGGCGTCAGGTCAGGGTCGCTGACCGATGCGAGCGGGTCCGGTTTCGCGCCATTCAGGACAACGCCATTGATCGTCGGTTGGGTGACAAGTGCCCGCAAGACATCGACCAGCCAGGTCATGTCGCCCTGGTTGGCGGGCTTGTGTCCGCGCGACATCGCAGCGAGCGCGAGGATCTGTTGCAGCAATTGTGCGGGGTTCGCCTCGGTCGTCGCCGGAGCCGGTGCCGGCTGCGTGATAACAGGCATGGTCGTTTCCTCCTGTGGGACATCGTCCTGATCGACGAGCAAGTAGTAAAAAGTCTCCTGTCCATGCTTCTTCAGCAGACCGTCTACGAGGGTCTTGAATTCGTTCCACTGATGCGGTGGGACCGTCTGGCAACCGAGGCTGGAGGTGGACGTGACGCCGCCGCGGTGGAGATTGATCCAGAAGCGGCCATCCTGCGAATCCGTATCCTCACCGGTTTCATCGCGAATGACCGTGCAGTCGCTGTCCTGCCGGAAGGCGGGATAGGGTCCGTTCTTGCGCCCAAACCCGTGTAGACCGGGTCTGTACCGGATCGCCTGGCGTGGCTTCAGCCGCGCGATACCGCGACCGAAACGGCTGGGGTCCGTATTGGCGTTGAAGTTGTGGACACCGCTCGGCTCGACGATGAAGATCGCGTCGTCGTAGACGCCGCGATCGTTTGCGCTCTCCTTGCCCATCGAGTTGAGGTAGTAGCCGCGCACGGCGACCAATGTCACAGCGTCATCACGCCCCTCTTCCGGGATGAGGTTTCTAAACTCCTGAAGCACGGTGTTCGTGAGCGCGGCGGATTGCTTGGGCCGGTTGAGCGGGAGAAGCTGCGAGATCGGATTGGCCAGCAGTTCTTCGGTGGTCTGTTCTTCTTCCGAGTTCGGGGCACCCCCGAGGAGCGTCTCGATCTGGTCGGCGGTGAAGATTTCGTCCGGGCCGCCCCTGCTCTCCAGAACGCGGATCTTCGGGCTGCCATACTCTCCCTTTGAAAACATCGCTGCTTCACGCTCGCGACGCGCGACCAAGCCGTCGAGCACCTTGCCGTTGCTCTTGTTCCAGCGCGCAAATTCGGCGGCGGCGCCAACAGCGTCTCCGGCATTGAGCTTCTGCGTCAAGCCTGCCTTCGATATCGCGCCCGTATTGAAGTGCCACGACACAAGGGCATCGAACTGATGCTGCGCCAGCGGGGTCCTGACGGCTGCCTGAACCTGCGCCTCGAACTTGGCAAGATCGGTGCGGAAGATGTTGATCGCCTCCGTCAGGGTGATCGTCAGACCGGAGCGGGGAACAGGTGGACCGGCCGCCGCCGTATGTCCGGCGCCGACCGTCATGGTTCCTGTGCCATCGTTGTAGGCTGATAGGACGATTGCCTCTTCGGCGAGCATGGCGCATATGCCGCGTACACTTGTCTTCACGGAAGCCTCCCATCGTTTTTGTAGCGCGCAGTTGCCCGCTAGTTCTGCCGCAGCTGATGGTCGGTTTACTGTGCGTTCAAGTTGGCACGGTCACGCCGCGCGGGACCTGCCAATCGCCCAGACCAACGCCAGGGCATGTCAAACCGCCGTCGGGCTCTGCTTCACATTGGGACAGAGCCGTCAGATGGTCGTCGGGTTTCGTATGCAACACTATGGAAAAGATCCACCTCGTTGAAAATTCAACGAGAAACGTTCACTTTGGTGATAAAACAAGGATATCCGTCGGATTTTCGAACGAAAATCCATGAAATTTAGTATCGGACATAGCCTTTGACTGAGTTTATTCAGCCAGCCTTCCGATACTTTACATGACGATTGGTGACGAACCTGTTCCAAATGTAACAGTTAAAGCCAAAATGGCTGATTATAATGTTTAAGGATATACGCGATAGCTCGATTTTAGAGCGGGGGCAGCCATGAGCGCCATAGTATATGCCATCGCAAGCATCCCACTGGCTGTGCTGCTTGCCCTGATCCTCAAACATCTGAAGATTGGCGAGAGCACCACCTTCATCGCGCTGCTTCTGCTCCCGCTCGGGGTCTGGGGCATCGCGTCTGGGACGATCAGCGAGTTGTCCGCGGGCGGTGTCGCACTGACGTTTCGCGAGGCTGCTAAATCCGAAGTCAAGCTATTGCCCCTTACGGATGTCGTCGAAAATTTCCAATCGATAGAGAAGGAGGGCGTCGCAGCGATCGAGGGCTTGACGCGCACCCTCACGCCGGGGCGACCGATAGCACTTGTCCTCCATCTCGGCCGCCCAGGTTACTACGCCCCGTCGGCCGTCGTCCTCTACCTTCAGGCACTGTCGAGCTTTGATCCGGAATTGACGTTGGTGGTCACGGACCCGGATGGGAAATTCGCCGCGGCCGCCGACGGCCGAGCGGTGATCAGCTACCTGTCGGGCCAGAACGGTTCTGAGACCCAGGCACGATTCCGCGAGGCGCTCGACGCGCCCGACGCCGGCAAACTTCTTGAGCTACCAGGGTTTACGAAGGAAGCGATCACAGCCGACGCGACGAACGCCGAAGCGCTCACAAAGATGGATCAGCTGGCACGCAAAACGCTGGTTGCCCTGGACCCCGAGGGCCGCCCCAAGGGGTTGGCCAAGCGGGATGCAATCGTCACGTATCTTCTGGTTCAACTGACGACCGATACCGCCAAGACCCCTTGAAGTCACCTACGACCAGCCGGCTCAAAAGATCGGAGATCAGCGTCCTGCCGTCCCGGTGCATCGCCGTGATCTCGCTCGACGTTCCGATCGTCACCTCGGACTGCCCCGGACGTAACTTCTGAGGGTCCGGATCACGTCGTCGAAGCTGGAAAACGGGCAGTCCGGACGGACCCGGCACACAGGTTTTGCATGCCCAAAAATGCGGGAAGCGGACCGGTGTCCCGCTCCGCTTCGCTTACCTGACAGGGACTCGAACCCGGTGGCACCACAAAATCATTGCCATAAGAGCCAGGAAACACAATCATACAACGAAAATCGGCGTCAGGCCATCCTTAGACGCTACGCGTCAGATTGTTCTGGTCGACGAGCGGCCAGGATGGCGTCACCTTCCAGCCACGGATCCCCGGTCCCTCGATCAGGTTTTCGCGGAACACCCAAAGGTGCGGATCCTCGTCGCCGAACGCGACGACCGAAACCAGGCGGATGCCCATCGTGGCCATCGAAATCCGGTTCTCCGCCACCAGCACCTGGTGACCGATGAAGCCCCAGATGCGGATGCCCTGTGCAAAATACCTGCTGAAATTCGGCCGGGTCGACAGTGCCATCTCGTTGCCCCGGATGCGCAGGGTATCGACATTCCCGACAAGCACACCGTAACCGGCATAGGCTTGTGCGTAGGGCGCCATCAACTCCATGCGGTTGTCGTCGATCGACACCGATCTGGCCCGCACATTCGCGTTGCGCATGTGGCTGACCGCCACCCGCACCCCCACCTGGAAGGCGCGGATCGCATTGCCCCGGATCGCGACATTGTCCATCCGCCGTCCACCGCAGACGATGCCCTGCGCCCCCAGGCTGACCGAGTTTTCCTCAAGCCCCTTCAGCCAGTTCTGGACCGATCCCAGCCCGGCGCGGAGCTCGGCATCCTCCAATACCTTCTTCGCCAGGCCGTAGCTCAGCCCCAGAAGTTCGTCTGCATTTGCGATCTTGGCAGCCGAGCCGCTGCGGGAAATGAGCGTCGTCCAATCCTTCTGGCTGAAGGCACTGTCGAAGGCGACGACCTGCCCGTTCGCCTCGACCACGACCTGTCGCTCAGCACCCGATCTCGCATCGAAGCGCTGCACGACCGGGTCGCTCGAAACGAGGAGCGTGGTGCGCACCTTCGTATTGTCCAGCCCCTCACCATGGGTGCCGAACGAGTCCCCAAGCCGCTTCAACTGCTTGCGAAACACCGGCATCCGGTCGGGGTTCTCTGCCACGGAGGCGACGAGCCCCTGCGCCCAGCGACCGAACGTTTCCTGGTTCTTGAGGTCCGCCGCGGCGGGCGGGTTTGTAGCGACCAGCGCGTCCCAGTCCTTCTGCGGCACTGGACTGTCGAAGGTCATGCGCCATTCCTTGACGCCAATCTCCTTGAAGCCGGTGCCCCGGCCGACATAGCCCTTCACGGGGCGGGTGATGAAGCTGTTTGCGGTCGCGGCTCGCCAGACCTTGTCGGAAAGGAACGCCTTGATGTTGAGCGAGCCCTTGCCCGGCTTGGCGGTCAGGATGTTGCCGGACACATCGACGTCGACGGCATCGGTCACGACGATCCCCTCCTGAAGGTTGCCGACCGTCAGACTGTTGTTGGTGATCCGAACCGATTGCGTGACCCTCAAGCTCTTCAGCGTCTCGCTGTAGCCGCGGACCGTCAGGCAGGTTCGCTCGGTCGAGGTGCCGCCGCCGCAACTCAGCGTGCAGCCATGCACTTCAACCGCGTCGCAGTGACCGAAGTCCAGCGTGCCCTGACGGTGGATCTTCCGACCGGGATCGACCGCGCTGTTGCTGTCGGGCGTTGCGAATTCAAGCCCGCTGACCACAACGCTGGCGCAGGCTGCAAAGGCGATGGCCGCCTCCGTCCGATAGGCCAGAATCTGGACAGTCCCGGGCCCGGCGCCGCTAATGCGGATATGACCAAGACCGGTCATCTCAACGGTGCGCCCTGTGGTGTAGGTGCCCCTGGCAAAACAGATCGAGGCATTCTCGCCCGGCTGCAGCCCCTCCAGCCGCGCCGCCCAGTCCTCACCCGGCTGGATGACGATCGTGGTGCAGCCGACATGCTGGAGCCCCGCCAAAGCCTCGATAGCCTTCTGTACCGTATTGGCGAGCGCAAGTGCGGGCGTATTGGTCGGGTTGAAACTGACGTGGGTCGCACGCGCGAGTGTCGCGTTGAAGCTGATAGGCGCATGGGTCGGTGTTCCGGCGGCATCCAGCCGCTGGGCAAAGACGCGCTGCACCCGGTTCGTGCCATCAAGGCTAAAGGTCACCGACGCCACGCCGGTGCCATCGGTGGTGGCCTCTTGGGTTGGCATGCCGTTACCAAACTGCCCGGCCCCCTCCGCAACGGTGAAACGGATCGTCTCTCCCTGGACCGGTTTATGGCCGCGCACCACCGCGACGGAAAGCTCCTTTGGTAGAGGTACCAAGGCGGCCGCATTCAGGGGATCGTCCAGGGCCTCCTGCCCGTCGCCGCCGGCGTAGAGCACCTGCTTGGCGCGGGTAATCGGCGGGAAAAGCGGGCGGCAATCCTCGGTCACGGTCCAGGCGCCGGCACCGTCGAGCACGAGCCAGGCGAGCGCCGCATAGTTGCGGCGCGGTCCTTCTGCAGGTTTCGGCAACGGTTCGCCGGTGACCGGATTGCGTGGCCATTCCACATCTCCGGACACGGCGCGCGCCGGAATTGTCCAGTGATCGCCGGGTTGATACTGACCGGCCCCGAAGCGGATCTGGACACCATTCTCCAGATCTGCCCAATCGGCCGCGGCATCGTCGACCTGCGCCGGAAGCCCGCCTTCCCAACGGGTGACGAATGCCTCCGCCGGAAGCTTGTCTGTGTCCGGGAGACCGTTGTTGAGGAGTGGCGCAAGCGTGAGCGGATCGCGCAGTTCGGCAAGCGAGACGCGTTGGCCGACCACCTCGTCGATCCGGGCGAAGAAGCCAGGCGCCTCCCCATAGATCGCCGCCTGATCGCGGATCTCGATCCAGTCGCCCGCCTTCAACGCGGTCATCTCATCACGGCCGATGCTGTCCACCACCAAGACGCCTGCGTCGATCTCGCGGTATCGCGTGCGGTGAATGGCATTCTCGCGCGACCATTTGTAGAACGCCGCCGCCTCGTCGCCAGCCAGATGGATCTCGACGCGGAAGAGAAAATTTTCGAGACTGCGGTAGCCCGCGGCGGGCGGCAGGTTGCAGGGGCCGGCGCTGAGGTCGGAAAGTTCCGCCCGCGCGCGCATCTCGCCCCGCGCACGGTTGGCAAGGACGGGGTCGAACCCCTTTGACAGCGCCGGGCAGGTCAAGTCGGAAGCCTGGTATCCAAGCGCCAGGAGCGCCGCGCGCGCGACCAGCTGGACTTGCCAGATGGTCCGCTCACGATAGGCCGTATCCGGCCCGTCGAAAGCCACCTCGCGCAGCAGCGGTTCATCGAGTGCGGTCACGATCAGATCTGTGGACTTGAGCACGGCCAGGTAGTCGCCGGCCACCGCCGGAAGCGGCGTGCCTGCCCCATATGGTTGCCGCTGGACTGTTGCCGGCCGGAAGGCGCGGGTCACGGTATCACCAAGGGCTGGCGTGGTACGGAAGGTCCGCACGCCGTTCGCATCCTCAGCGAAGTTGCGCACCTTGACGAAAACGCTCAGGCCCGCCGGGTCAGTGCTCAGCACGTCGTCGTCAGCCAGCTCCCCGCCATCGTCGAGCCGCCAGACCGCATTGCCGCCGGTGCCCGACTGACGGGTCAGCGAAAAGCCAAAAGGCCAGCGCAGCACATGGCCCACACCTGCCACGTATCCGGTACCAGGGGTGATCATCAGCGTTCCGGTCCCGGCATCCGGGATCAGTCCGAAGCCCGCATCGTCCTCCGGAAAGCCGGCGGGGCCGATGATATCGGCCGCCGTCTCCCGATCCGAGGCGCGCAGGATGTCGCCCTGTTCGTTCCAGTCGGCATCGGTGAACAGGCGGCCCTGCTGCATCCCCACAAGGCTGAAATCCTTGACAGGATCGAAGGTCTTTCTCGAAATATCGCCGGTCATGGCAGGCCTCCTAACTCATATAAATGAAGCCCGGAACAAGGCCGAATGGCGCAAATTCCTCGATGGCATCGCGGATGTTGGCGCGGCGGGCGGGGTCGCGGTTGGCGTAGCCCGCTCCCATCTCCATGCCATCCTCGGCCCCTTCGAGGATGGCCTGTGGCGTGCGCAGGCTTAAGAGCCCGAATTCGGGATCCTGAAAACGGGTCGAGACGAAGACCGGCCGCGGCTTGGGGTCGTCGCTCGCACGCGGCACGCAGCGGTAGCGGCGCGGCAAGACCGAGGTCTCGTCGACATAGCAGAACCGGACGCAGCCGCTCTGCCGGTGCTCGACGGTGATCCGCCCAGTGAGGATGCTGTTTTCCGCCTGCAGGCTGCGGCAGGTGGTGCGGCCAAGGACGGTACTGCCGCTGCAGCTCATGTCCATGAGCGGCACGCGCAGCACCAAGGCGCCAGCCCCTGCCCCGCCGCCACCGGCGGTCTGATCCTCCCCGATGATCGACCGGGTGATCTCGATCGCGCCTGTCGCCTGCGGTAGCTCCACCTTGCCGACAATGCAGCGGTCGAGGACCAGGCTCATCCTGGCGTTCTCGGTGGTGGCACGCACCGAATAGTCCAGCGCCGCGCCCGAGGCGCCGATCGTGCAATTGTAAAGCCGGAGAGCCCCCAGATCGCCTCCAGGCCGGGCGGTGAGATTGCCGGTGATCACCAATCCGTCGATCACCAGCGAACCGGCCGGGTCGTCGCCCGCATCCGCCGCCTCGATCATCGCCGGCGCCAGAACAAGAGGCCGCCGGTGCATCGGCGACAATTGGCCCGCAAAGCGGCGACGCACCCCGCCCGGCTCCTCCACCACCGGCCAGGCGGCAGCCACAATCGCCAGCGTTGCGCCTTTCGGCAACGTGATTGCATGGGTGGCGTTCAACGCCTCGACATAGGTGGCGTTGTCCATCACCGCGATGATCCCGCGCGAGCCCGCGGTGGCCTGGGCATTCCAGCGGTCGACCGCATCGCGCAGGCTCGCGACCACCGGCCCACCCTGAAGCGGGTTGTCGGTCACATGGCCCGCCACCTTCGTCACACCGATCTGCCAGGGCGGCGCCTCGCCGGGCACTACGAGATCGGGCAGCCATTTCTCAAGGCTCGACCGCCGGTCATAGGCGCCGCCGCCGATATCGAAGGGCTGCCCGGTGGCAAAACCGGTCTCGACCGCCTTGCCCTCGTCCGAAGCGTGCAGCGAGATCCGGCCGAGCTCAGGGTCGACCATCACCGTGCCAGCCACGGCCGGCCGCCGCCAGGTGCCGTTTTCGGCCTTTTCCAGATTGCAGCAGAAGAGCTTTTCAGGCGACACCTCCGCGCCGTCCAGACGCACTCGAAACGGCGGGCTTTCCTCAAACCAGCGGCCCGGAGTGGCGCCGTCTGCGCGGGCAGCGTTGAGCGCGGCGAAGACCTCATCACGGGACAATGTCGCAGGCACGGTGCGCGCGGTCATCCGCGCACCCACGCTCAGGTCGGCCGCCGGGCGGTTGACCAACGGCAGGTCGCGTCCCAGCGGATCAAAGGTCAAAAGCCCCGGATCCGGTGCATCGGGACGCGGAACGGCCCCGCCCAGATACCCTGCGGCTGGATTTTCCACAGGCCAGATCGGTGCCGCCGCGCGCCGCCAAATGAACAGCCCCAGATGCGGAATATTGTAGCGCCCGGCATAGGCGCCCGGCTGCCCGGCGGCCGGCGAATGCGCCATCGTTGAGAACGGCGACCGGCTGGCGCGGCAGCGCGCGGTGTTGCGCAGGTCGGCAAAGCCCGGTGCAGCCGGTCGCACATGGTTCATATGCTGCGAGGTCGCAAGCCTCTGGAAGAATTCGACCGCCACCACCGACCATCCGGACACTTCGCGCGCCACCTGCTCGATCGCCGCGGCGGTGCCTTTTGCCTGCCGGTTGCGCAGCACATTGGCGACGTATCCGCGCAGAAGCCCTATCTGGTCGGACCCGATCTCGCGCATCGGCCGGGCGCCGATCAGCGCAGCGATGTAGGGCAGTGCCCACGGCTCGCAGGTCTCGACGAACCAGTCGTCGTAGAGCTGGTCTATGTCGCGCTCCAGGATGACCAGCTCCTGTGCCATGATCTCCATCAGCGCCTGAAGCGCACGACCCTCTTCGGCATCGCGCGTGCGGAAATGGCTGGGCAGCCGTTCGAAAAGGTTGCCGGTCGCGCGATTATACATTTGCGGTCTCCATCATCGTCAGGCTGACCGCCGACGGCAGCACGGTCAGCAATTGCGCCGGGGCAAAGTCGTGGCGCTGCCCGCGCTGGCCCGGCCCGACGGCTGGGAGCGAGGGCAGCACCGAGGACAGATCAGCAGCCACGGAACCGGTGGTAGAGCCGTCGAGCAGCACCTCGAGCGCGTCGAGATCGACCGATACGACACCGCGCGCCCGATGCAGCGCGGCAATGACCTCGGCAGCACTCACCGATTGGGCGAGCTTGCGCGCGTCGTAACCGAAAAGCGCCTCGATCTGCTGGCGCGCCCAGAGCTTGACGTCCTCGGCGCGGTAGGTCGGATCGGGATAAATCTTGGCCGTCAGGGCAAAGAACCGGCGCGCGTAGGGTTGCAAGATCAGGGGACGTGCAGGATCGCGCGCCTTGGCCATTGCATCGGCAAGGTTGGACATCAGCGGATCGCTTGCCGTGAGCTCGGCGTCCGCTTCAGGGGCCACCGTGACATGGATCACCTTGTTCTGCCCTGACCACAGCTCGCACGCCCGGGCCTTGCCGATGCCGGCAAAACTACGCGCAAAATCGGCGTAGTCGGTGAGCGAGACGATGCGCCCGAGGGTCTTGACCGTGCCCGGTGCGGTTTCGCGCGCGCTATCCAGCGTCTCGGGATCGGCCGAGCCTGTTGCGGGCGACGGGTTCACCACTGCGCGCACACCGAGCGGCCGGGTTCTCAGCTGACTGATCGCCTCTTCCGGCACTTCGCCGGCGCGGCCGATGCCGCTGCGGTACTCCGCCTTTACGTTCAGCAAGCCGGTGGGCAGGCGACGCCCGGTCCGGCCGTCACCGAAGCGCACATGCGCCTTGCCGTCGTCGGACAGGCGCACCTCGTAGACGGGGTCCTCCGGCCCGGCCTGGCCCAGTGCCGTCACCTCCTGCCAGAGCGCACCGTCGATACGGATCTTCAGGGTCGAGGCGCGACCGGCCTCGTTTGCGGCTGAAACGTAAGTGAGCGGCGGCTTCTTCAGCGTGAAGGTCTGGAACGTCAGCCGGGCGTCGCCATTCCCGAGGTCTTCGGCCACCGCCTCGCCATGGGTGGCGAGCGCGACATTTGCGTTGATGCGCACGGTGGTGCGGTCATAGGGCCAGGCGGTCTCGCCGGTCAGCACCAGCCGCGTGATCCCGTCGATATGCTGGACCTCGTCGATGATATGGGTCTCGCGCCCGGTGATGCCCTCGGCATCGTTGCGTGCGCCGGAAAGCGAAACGGGCCGTCCGCGTTCGAGATCAAGATAAAGCCGGTCCAGCTCGACCGAGGTGGACCTGTGCGGCAGCTCCCGCGACAGCGGCACACCGGCAAGCGGAAGATGCGCGCTGACCGCATGGATCTGCGAACCCCGAAACAGGAAGGAATTGTAGATTGTGGTCGAGTCGGTGCCGCCGAGCTCCAACAGTCCGCCATTGGCGCTGCGGAACCCCACGCCGGTCGACTTTCCCGTGATTGCGTAGTCCGCCCGTGATTCCGCCGCCGCATGCACGACCCGCAAACCGAGAGACCCGCCCGCGGCGTTCTCGATGATCGCCCAGCCGTTGGGCTGCAATTCCTTCAGCTCGCGGTCGAGGTAGACGTGGGAGGCGCCCTTGTCGACGTACTTTGCCCCCATCCCGTCCAGCCAGATCGTGTTGGGTGATCCGCCCGTGGCCCCATCCCAGTTGTGGGTATAGGGACCCTTGTCATAGGTCCCATCGGCCTTGGTGCCATAATTCACCGTGGCGTGGAGCGGCGCAGTACTGCCGAAGAACCCGGAACTGTCGCGCATGACATGCAGGCCGAGTGCCGGCACCTCGCCATCGTCCTTCTCCGGCGGCGGCAAGACCAGCAGGCGAACCAGCGTCATGATTTTGGCGCGCTGCCAGGATTGGGATTGCACCAGCGCCGAGAGCCCGTCTCCCGACCAGGTCCGGCCGCGCACATGCGTCTCGATCGCCTGAGTGCCCAGCGCGATGCGCATCGAGGGCATGATGCCGATCAGCAGTTTCGCGAGCCGGAAGGGCGGTGCGCGGCGCACCTTCTCGGGCGCGTGGCCGCTGCGCGTCAAAACGACTTTCGTCAGGCCGAAGGCTCGGTCCTCGGTGGCCGATACCACCCGCATCGGTATGGCCGTGACCGGCGCGCCATCGCTCGCCGCCTGCGCCACCGCCAACAACCGGGTGCCCTTGCGCAGGTTGAGCCCGAGCCCCGTAAGGCAGACCTCGTTCACCGGCAGCGCGTAGAGCACCGGGTCGATCTCTTCGTTCGTTTCGTTGTCCTCGATACGTTTCGCCAGCGCGGCGGGCAGATCGAGCCGTCGGGTCATCGGGTGGTAGTGTTCCAGATCCGCCTCGGCAGCAATGGTAACGAGGTCAGGATCGGCCAATGTGGCGTCGTCGAATGAGTTGTCCAGATCGAAGAGGTAGAGCGTGCCGTTGGCTGTGTCCCCATCACTTTCGAGGTTGTTGTAGAGCACCAGGTTCTGAGGACGCTCGGTTCGGGCGTGAATGTTGTTCCATTCGGCGCGTGCGGTGATCTCTTCGACCGTTTCGAAGATCTGCGGCAGTTTGCCCTTCTCGTGCGGAATCGACATCGCCTGCACACCGATACCGATCTGGACCACGCGATAGGGATTGTCCGTGTCCTCGACCGAGAATGCCAGATGGGCGCTGGACGCCACGCCGGGGGCGAGCTCATAGCCGATCATCCGCGCCAATTCGAGCACCGAACGGCGCTGGGTGGCGGTCCCGATGAAACCTTCGTTGGCGATGCGCTCCGAATAGAAGGACACCACGTCGCAGGCCATGGCCCAGGCGTCGAACAGGCTGATCGTCGGATCGCGAAGGTCGCGCGTCCGCAACGCCTCCAACGGCTGGAGCTCGGCACCGGTCTCCGGGTCTATCACCCCGTGTCGCGGCAGAAGATGCAGCATTCGCGCCAGCGCCTCGGGCTGGGTCGTGATCCGGTAATCCACCTGTGAAAGCCCGGCACGGTTGGCAGGGCGATGCGGACCAAGGTCGATGCCGCCACACGGCGAGCTTTTGTCGCGCGTTGCCATGATCAGCGCCCCCCTTCCACGATGAAGCGGACCCGGCCGTTCTCGGGACGGCTGGGATCGTTGTCGAGCCGGGCAATCTCGGCGCTGGCGATCGGCAGGATCGCCTCGGCGGCATAGTCCACACCGGGCTGATCCATCCGGGCAAAACGGCCCACCGGCGCGTTGCTTTCGTCGGTGGTGCCGATCCAGGACACGCCGTCGATCCGCATCGCGCGGGCGATCATCGGCGACAACGCCACGTCCGCTCCGAACTCCAGGACATCCGGATGAAAGAGCCCGCGGGTTCCATCCGGCAGATCGCGATCGGAAAAGAGCGCCAGGAGATCGCGGTTGATGTCCGACGCATAGGCGTCGGGCGCGGCACAGACAAAGAGGATGATGTCGAGCGGTACGAAGACCGGCGAGACAAATTCTAGATCGTGGCCCGCCAACCGATGATCTTCGATGAACGCGCGCAACTCGGCCTCGACTGCAGCGTCCACCTCGCCGCCTCCGACGAGGTCGAGCGCCAGCGTGACCGTGTGCCAGCTGCCGGTCCAGCGGCGGCGCCCGAAGGCTCGTTCGACGCTCGGGTGGCGGGCGGCAACCACGGCGTAGTCGGCCGCCGTGACCGCACGACGCGAGACGCGAAACGCCTGTGGCGCGGCAACATGCACTGCCGTGCGTGGTTCCGGCACGATGCCGCCGGTTGCCGGGACAGGGTTGCTCAGCGCGAAGATGCCGTTGCCGTCGCCGGTCACCACATGGGCGATCGCGCCGGCCCCGATGTTGCCGCGCAAACCGCCGCCGTGACGGATACGCGCGACAAACGCGGCTCCATCGGTTGGGCGGCGGCCCAGTACCCCGTCGCCGAAGCGCACATAGGCCGCCCCTGGCACGGTGCCTGCCTCGACCGCCACATGCGGCGCGAAACGCTCCGACGCCAGAAGGTCCGGCACCGTCGTCCATATCTCACCGTCGCCGACGAGCGCGACCTGTGCGACCGGTTCGGCCACCGGCGAAAGCGACGCAGCCGCCGAGGCGGTGCGTGCACTCTCCGGATCGAAAGGCGGCGCGCGCACCACCTCTCCGGCGGCCAGCCGGTAGCGCAGCACCTGGCCAGGCCCGTCATCTGGCAGCAGGCCGTCGGTGGAGAGGGTTTCCAAGAGGATTTCGTCTTCGTGCGCGGGGTCGCCGTGATCGACGGTACGGCCTTCGTCGACCAATAGAACATTGCCACGCGCCACCGACATCGGCTTGCCATCGAGGGTACCGATCGGCAGAGCGAACCTCAACGCGTCTTCGGCGAACCAGCGCACCTCAGTCAAGGCGAGACCGAAGATCGGATCACTTGCAGGCTTGGGGCCTTCCGACAGACGCACGACCTGGCGGTGCGTCGGATCCGGCGGATCCTCGGTGCTACCGCCAAAAGGAATGCGCTCCTCCAACAAAAGAAGATCGCCTGCCGCAAGGTCAAGATCGCCGGGAGCCTTCGTCAGGAAAGCGGAGGTTGCGCCCTTGGTGAGGCAGCAGCCCTCGTCGCCCCAATCGTGGAAGCCCGCATCGTTGCGCGCCACGCGCAGCGACTTCAGCGGTTCCAGTGCCTCGAACACCACTGACCCACGTCGGACCATGTCTTCGAAAAGCTCCGCCTCTGGTGTGATCACCGTCGGCCGCTGCTGCCCCCGGTCCTCTGGGCGGGTCAGGAACCGGGTGCCGCGCGCAATCACGTCAGGTGCGCCATCCCGGTCGACATCCGCCGTCACGGCGACGGCTGTGCGCGCATTGCAACCCTCGCCCGGACGATAGCCGAGCAGCCGGGCGTGGCGCACGAGTGACTGCCGAAAGCGCGTGCGCTCGAAGAACGCTTCGGTGACTATGGCATCCTGAAACCAGCTCACCTTGTCGGCAGCATCCGCCAGCACCTCAACAAGGGTCACGCCCAGGTCCGCCGGATTGCGCTCGGTCCAGTCGGCCATGGTGGCAGACATGCGGTCCAGCATCATCGTGCGAAAGCCGGTGAAATCGCGGGTCAGGTAATCTATCGGCGGCCCCTGACGACGCGCCGGAACCGAAAGTGCAGGGTCGGCGCAATCGAAATCCGAGCGGCATTCGACTTTGAAGGAGAAGCACACGCTCGCCAGCTGGCGATCCATATTGGCGGGCGGTGCAGCGTTCACCGCCCCTTGCCGCAGCGACAGCACATAAGGCGAGAAATCCCCGGCCTGGTCCAGGGTCAGCCGCTGGGTCAACCCGTCCGGCTGCAGCGCCAGCGATAGCACCTTGATGCCCTTGACCCGCGTTCCGCCTGTCACGGCGAAGTTGTCCTCGTTCAGGGCCGCGACGCCATCGGGTTTGAGGAAAGCTACGTCGAGCAGTTTCTGCGCCATGCCAGCCGGTGCGCCGCTGTCCAACACCTCGACGAAGTCGATGCCGTTGATCTCAAGCCCGCCGCCCATGTCGGCGTTGCTTTCCAGAACCCTCTGCCGGCGCAGCGACGTGCCGCAATGACACCTGCACTTCGTCATATCGCGCCCTCCACCACGGCGCGGCGAATCTCGTCGTCGCCGAGCCGGCTGTAGACGACCGTGACCCGCAACTGGCTGTCCACGGCCTCAACCCGCACACCACGCAGTTCGATCACCTCGACCAGCCATTGCTGAAGCGCCCCCTGGACCATGTGCTGGACGGCGGCTGCGATCTCCGGCGTGTTCTCCGAAAACACCATCTCGTGCAGCCCGGCACCGAATTCAGGCCGGTTGAGCCGCTCGCCGCGGCGCGTGAACAGCACCTGCTCGATCATGTCGCGGATCTGCTGGTCGCGGTCGACCTCGGCCGTGGTTCCGGCGGCTGAGATCCGGTAGGGGAAGGAAAACCAGGTCATATCGCGACAACCTTGGTTTGCGGCGAAGACCAGACCACCGGACCGTTGGGGATCTGGCCGGATTTGCAAAGGTCGCCGGGATTGACCAACAACACCGGCTTGCCGGCCGACTGCACCTTGCTGGCCGCCTTGGTGAACTCAGCAATGAGACAGGGCTGCGGCTTGGGTTCGGGCGTCGTGAACGGGCAACCTGCGATCGTGCCCTTGTCGCCGAGAAGGGCTGCCGGCGTGCCGTCGATCAAAAGCTTCACACCCGTCGCCGCGATCGTGATCGGGATGGAATGCGGGCAGGTGGCGACGGTTCCCTGCGTGACGATCGGCGTGGTCATGGCAGCACCTTCAGATTTCCGTTGTTGATCGTGACCCCATCGGGACCAAGCTTGACCGTCGATCCGGAAAAGCTCAGTTCCATGGCGTCCGCCCCCGCCTTCAGCACGGCATCCCCCATGGCCGTGGTCATGCTGAGCGTGAGTTCCCCCATGCCCGGCGCGTCGAGCACCTCCAGTTTGAAGTTGTCGCCCGCCCAGATCCGCGTCAGCGCCTGCGTCGGCCCCATCGCCGCCGGCGTGTCT
Source organism: Ensifer sp. YR511 (assembly GCF_900103045.1). Lineage (NCBI taxonomy): Bacteria > Pseudomonadati > Pseudomonadota > Alphaproteobacteria > Hyphomicrobiales > Rhizobiaceae > Ensifer > Ensifer sp. YR511. The sequence continues at coordinate 48,742 of NZ_FNGR01000029.1, read as the reverse complement.
CCGGCGTCCCAGAACCCGCCAGACCAGATTGGATAGTCCGGGTCGCCGCGCTCGAACTCGACCCAGACATTGGCGCCCGAGGGCGGGATGGCGAAGATGCCAACGCCCGGTCCGGCGCCCGGCAGACAGGGCATGGCCCAGGCGAGCGTGCCATCCCCCATGACATCAGCCACGCTGACCTGCACCCGGCCAAGGCCCAAGGGGTCGATGTTGAGCTCAACCTTGCCGCGGTATTTGCCGAAGAATTTTTCGTCCTCGCAGCTCATATCGGCGATACCTCCGGTGCGACGGCCGGCAGGATCGGATAGAGCCCGTCGCGCTGAAGTGCGAACGACTGGGTATAGGCACCGGGTTTGAGCACGTGCCTGACTTCGGCCACCGTATAGGTTCCGTTGTAGATCATCCCCAGGCCGCGGATATCGACCGCGTAGTAGGGTTTAAGCACCGCGTTGTAGCGCGTGTTGTCGATGGTGCCGGTCACCTCCAGTACCCTTTCGGCCGGTTCGTTCACCTCAGCCATCAGACGCGCAAGCACCTGCGCGGTGTTGAGGCCCGAGGTCACTATCTCCTTCGTCTTGATATTGCCCATCTGCGTCAGCGCCTCCGACAGGGCCGACATCGGCGTGTTGGTGGAGGTCGGGATCTCCAGCGAAACCACCTGCCCTGTGGAGCGGTCATGCACCTTGGCGCGCGCAGCCGTCAGGGTCTCGCCATCGTGGTTGACCGTGACGTCGTAGGCATCCGACATTGGCCCCAGATTGACCGAGATCGGCTTCTGCGGCAGGCCGGGGCGCGGCACCGGGCCGAAGTAGAGCTGGCTGATCCCCGGCGCCGGGCCGGGATCGATGAACACCTTGTAGCCGTGGCGCCTGGCCATCTTCTTGGCATAGCCGAGGTCCGTGCAGGTCTGCTGCGGCGTGCGGTCGACCGGGATCGGCGGATCGATCACCGGCGGCGGCATAATCACCGGGATCACGCCGTAGGTGGCATATTTCAGCGCCATGGCATTCATGATCACGGTTTCGTCCTGAGCCGGGTGCTGGGCGCGTTTCTCTTCGCGGTCCATGACAAAAGTCAGGTCGCGGCCCAACATCAGGTACTTGCCTTCATTCGACCCTTCGCCGGGTATGTACTGGGTCTTGGTCACCACCCCGTCGAAGATCGGCGTCGGCACCACCCCGTTCCAGACAACGACCACCACCCGCGCTCCGCGCTGGAACCGGGGATCATTGACGAACGGAGGGCCAAATGCGCCAAGCGGTCCCTCTCGCCCGGCCAGCAGCGTGATCTTGAAGCCTGAGTCCTTTTTCATCGCCTGGCGCACCTCGATCTCTTCGATCGCCTCCATCGCCTCGAGCGGTGCGGGCAGCACGACGGCCTCCCTGCCCAGAAGCAGCGTGACGCGAATGCCGAGGATGTTGCCGAAGGCGCTCACGTGGTCCTGCCTCCCCTCGCATCGGGCATCGGAATGACCAGTGGAGCGCCGGGCACCGCGGTCAACTGGTCGGGATGCGCGGCGGAATTGGCATTGGCGATCATCCACCAGGCGGTCGCCTGGCCATAGGTCTGTGCGGCGATGATATCCGCGCGGTCGCTGTCGGTGACGCGGTGCTGGCGCGCCACGGTGTGATCCTCGGGGTGCGGCAGGATCGGCGGCACGATGTGGCGCACTTTGCTGCCGTCCGGCCGGGTGAATTCGGTTTCGGTGGCGATGGCGTATCGGCTCGTTGCTGTGATCATCACGCCCTCTCAGAAATCCAGGTTGCCCGCCACATCGGCGATGTTGTTGACGCTTGCGACGGTGGCGAGCGTCTCCTTGATCACCTGGTGGGTCAGGAAGGCCCAGTAGCCCGGGTTGGTCATGGACAGATCGTTGTAGGTCAGCACTTTCATCGAGACCGCGACATCGGCGCGGATCGGGTTTAAAGCCGGGTCGTGCGCGGTCTCGGTGATCGACAGACTTTCGATCTTGACAGGCACCACCCGCTTCCAGCCGTAGATGAAAAGCGTCAGCGGTGCGGCCGGCGGCACCACCTCCATGGTTCCTGCCAGCATCAGCGCCTGATTGATCGCAACGGCGATGGTTTTCGGATAGACCATCATCTCGAGTGCTGCGAGATAGCCCGAAATGCCGCCGCCCAGAGGTCCGTTCTCGCCCTCTTCCATCTGGTCGATCAGGTCCATCTTGAGGTTGGCGCTGATCGTCTCCGTGGGAGGCCCCGCCAGCCGCAACGGTTCCGCCCGCCCGTTGCCTGCCTGGCTGTAGTTCGGCGCGATCGACCGGGTGATCTGGTCGGGGTTGTACTGGAAGATCGCCACCGAAGAGAGCGGGTTGAAAAGATCAAGCCCGACAAGAGCGCCTTTCTGGACTTGCGGAGAGATGGTTAGACCCGTCATAGCAAGCTCCGATCTGAGACGCCGGACGTGGAACCAGTGAAGTCATTCTTTGGAAACGGTCTCATCTGTCAGCACTCAGCTTTGCCCAGAATCCGTCGCTGCCGGTGGGATTGATCTCGATTTCGGTATCGTTCTTCAGCACATAGGGGCCGTCCGGGAGGTACTTGATCCAGTCACCGGACTTGTCACGCCCCACCTCGATGACCTTGATCCGGATGGGTAGCGGTCCGAAGGTCTTCAAGTCCGACGTCTGGACGTAGAGGTAGACGTCGAACAAGGTCTTGGCGTCGCCCCGCCCTTGCGCGAAACCACCGGACGGCCCTGGCAGGATGGTGTGATAGCTCGTTACCGTCCCGCTCGGATCGGCGATTTGTCCACGGCGTACCGACTGGGTCGATTGCCCGCCGGATCCGGGTTGGCCGCCGCTGCCGCCGGCCGCGCCGCCTGCGGGCTTCTGCTCGGGGGGCTGTCCCGCGGGCTTGTCTTTTGCCGCGTCGGGTACGGTTTGCTTGTCCGCCGGTGGGCTGCTTTTGGCGGTCGGCGGGCTGCTCTTGTCCGGTGGATCCCAGACCTCCGGAGTGCCCGGAGGCGGCGGCGCTTCCGGCTCGAGCAGCTTGCGGAATTCTTCCGGCAGTTTGCTGCGGTCGACCTTGCCTGCGTTGTCAACGATTCCAGTGCCCAGGCGACCATGTTCGCGGATTTCCTTCTGGGTGGCCCGGCGCTCGTTCATGCCCGGCGGGAAGCCCGGCGGCGGTTTCGAGAGGTCGCTGCCGCCCCGTCCGCTACCTGGATTGTCGATGTCTTCGCACGGGACCTCGGCCGCGTCAGGCAGATCGGGCGCATCGCCGATATGATCGCAAAGCAGCGGCTTCACCTCGGGCGGCAGGATGTCCTTGAGATGGCTGCGGATCGTCTCGGCGATTTCCTTCGGCAGGTTCTGGATGATCGCCCGGCCGAGGATGAACTCCTTGATCAGGTCCTGTGCGACACAGGAGCCCAGCATGTGCGACAGAAGATACTCGCTGGGCGAGATGTCGAAGAGCGAAAGGATGTAGTCGACACCGGCAACGACGCAGGAAATTCCCACCGTTTCGAGCCCGCCGGCGGCGCAGGAGGCGATGCGGGCGACGTTGAACACATGCCGGGCGATGCTGATCAGGGTCTTGGCAGCTTCCCAGGTGTCCATCACGGCTTCATAGATGCTGCCGAAACGGGTCTTGATCGCCTCGGCCGCCTCTTCGACCTTGGCTTCGATCTGAGCCGCGATTTCCTCATACTTCTTGACGAACTCGCCTTCGATCGAGTCGGTGTATTTGCTGAAATCGGAGCCGATCATCGACTTCAGCAGCGATTTGAACCCTTCCTCGACGCAGTCGACCAGATAGGCGCCAACCTGCGGCAGCATGACCTTGATGATCGCGCCGAAGATCACGCCGCCGACCTTCATGATCGCCTTGCCGATCTTGCCGCCACTCGTGCGCTTCTTCGCGCCCGCCAGGAAGTTTTCGAACTTGGTCTTCAGCCGGTGGTAGATGTTGAGCGCCTTGACGAAAGTCGCACCAAAGGTCTTGCGCATTGCCCCGAGCATCCGCCCCGACCGCCCTTCCATGAGCTCGGCACGGTTGAATTCGGTTTGCGCCTTGGTCAGCGCGGCTGTGTCCTGCACCGGTCGCGAACCGTCGGGACCGGTGCCACCCAGCAGCTTGACGGTGTTCTGGATCGCTGTGTCGAAGGCCAGCTTGGCGATGTCCGCCTTACCGGTCCCGGTCTTGATGTTGGTGTAGTCGGCAAAGGTCCTGGTGAAGGTTCTCTGCTTTTCCTTCCAGGTGTTGTACTGCGCCTGGAACGGATCCTCCTGTGGCGGCAGCGGCTTTTTTGGTTTCTTGGGTTGAACGCGGGCATCGGCATGGCGCAGCGGCATCACCTTCTTGCCCGTCGGCGAAGAGACCATTTGGTCGTACAGGGTCTGGCTCGCCTCGGTCAGCTTGTCGCGCCGGTTGGACCGTGATGTGCTGGTGTCCTGTTCCTTGATTTCATCGGGCCAGAACACATACTCCCACAGGAACTTGGCGCCGCTTTTCTGCCGGTAATAGGACTTCCCCGTATAGGTGAACCCTGTAACGTTCTCGTACTTGTCACGACCAAGGATCGTCTTGCTGTACTTGTTGAGGCGCAGCTTCAATGCACTTTCCAGAGGGATGAAATCGCCGCTGCTGGCGGAGCTCGCCATCTTGGCGGCGCTGAAGTTGGTCCTGGCGAGCGAATTGCTTCGCGACGACCCGGTCAGGGTTCCGGCTGGCGCGGTGCCATTCTTGACGGCCTCGCTCTGTTCCACCGTCTTGTTGTAGCGCCGGGCGGCTTCGTTGAAACCGGTGGCGTAGTCGCCAACCTGTTTTTCCGCGTCGCTCATGCGATCCCTGTCACCGGCGAATTTTACGTCGCCAATCTCGTAGCTCGAGGGCGCATCGAGTGCGGATCGAATGAAGTCGGTGGTCGCCCAGCGAGGGCTCGATTCCGTGCTGTATTTCTCGTAGCCTCCGCCCGGTCTCAGCGCGGCGCCGCCGATGTGAAGCGACTTTCTTGTGTCGTAACCCAGGCTCTTGGGTACGACGTTCTTACCGCCGTCCGACACGACGTACCACGGCAGTGCGGTCGGCCCGCCAGCGCCAGTTCCGGTCCCCGTTCCGGTGCTGCTGCCAATGCCAGTGTACGGTGCAAATCGCAGTCCCCAGAGCTTGTTGGGATCTGAGATGACCAGGTCGGCATAGCCAAACCCGTCGTCCACAGAGCCCTTGTCGCGCTGCGCGTTGGGCACCGCCACCTCACCCATGAGTTTTGCATTCTTCTTGACCGCGTCGGCAACGACGAGGTCATGGGTGGGTGTCTTTTGGGGATCCTCGCCGAAGTAGAGCGTTTCGCTGATGATCTCGGACGGGACGCGGCGCACTTTCGGCTGCACTTCATCCGGCTGGGTCTGTTGCAGCACATGCGCCAATTCGTGCGCCATAGTGAAGGACGGCGCTTCCGCTTCGTTTCGCCCCAGCCAGACATGATTGCGGTAGGTAAAGGCGAGCGACGAGATGCTGTCATTCAGCGCATCCGAGGCGCTGCCGCGATGGATGCGCACGTCAGAGAGGTCGCGCCCCATGCGGCTTTCGAAAAAGTCTCGGGTTTGCGGCGAGAGGGCGCTGCCGCCGGATTCCAGCTGACCGGCCGAGGCGGCAATGTGTTCGGTACCCGCAGGGCCGTCGGCCCGCATCCGCGGCATGTCAGTCAAGTCATGCAACATCTCGCGCTCAAGCAGCGGCGAGGGTATGCGCTGCACCGTCGCTACGGCCCGACGCGGCATGACCGGCATCTCTTCCTCAGCAGCGCTGCAAGCGGCGCATTTGCGTTGAACGACCGATCTGCGTGCCATCACTTCCGGCTCGTCGTCTTCGCTCCGGCGCTGAAGACCGGTGCCGGGGCGCTGGGTCATGACGGTCGCTGCGATTGAATCCGCTTCGGCCTCGTGCGGATGGTCAACCGGTCCCACCTCCAGTCTCGGTATCACCGGCGTTTCGTCACCTCCGCAGGCCGAGCATTTCCGCCTGATGCGACGGGGCATGGCGTCCGGCGTTTCTGCGTCGAGCCCGGCACGTTGAACGGAATTTGGCTCGCGGGTCGCCATCACACGTCCGGCTATGTCATCCGCTTCGCGCTCGAACGGGTCGTCCACCGGGCCCACTTCAAGCCGCGGCATGACTGGCATGGTGTGCTCGTCATCCTCTCGGGCGCATTCAGCGCAGACGCGCTGAACCGAAGGAACCGAGGACAGCGAAGAAAGCAGGCGCCGAGGCACCTGGTCTTGATCCGGCAACGGCTCGGCCTTGTGTTTCGTCGGCGTCGCGACGGCAAAGGCGGGGGGCTTGGCGGCTTGGGCGACGCTCACGGACATGGCAGCCCCCCGGCAGCTGGCCTGGTGCTGCAGGTAATCGCCGGCGCAGGTCGCGCTATGTCGCCCCGCCCTACCATTCGAAGCCGATCCCTGTGAGGACCTGGTGCGCCCTTTGGCGCTCCGGTCGGCCTGAAGTGGCGGCATCCTCGTCGCCCAGAGGCGCCAGGAAATTGTAGAGCACCTCCATTTGCACCGGTCCGAAATCATAGCCGAGGCCGCCGCCGGCCTGGAGGCCGAACCCGGCCGGAAGATCGCCGCGCGCGGTATCATAGTAACCGCCTCCGAAGATCCGCCCGTAGAGGGACCGGTAGACACGATACTCCGCACCGCCGCGCAATCCGGCGCGGATAAAGGCGTCCCGATCGTCGACCGGCACATCGACATGAACGCCGGCGGTCAGGGCACCGCCGGCCCAGTCCAGCAGCACATTGTATTGCAGCGAGGCGACGAAACTTGTCCTGTCGCCCGCCACCTCGGCGCCTAACAAGCCGGTTCCCTGACTGGTGAAATGGAAGCCCTGATAGGCAAGCGCGCCGCCGAGCCCAGTCCAGAACCCGACCCTGGTCGCCGGATCGGTATACTCGACCTTGAGCGTGACCGGATTTTTGTAGCCGTCGAGAAAGGCAGCCAGTTCGTCGAAGCTGGTTTGGATATCGATGCAGCCTGAGCTGCCGCGCAGTAGCCCGCCGTGCAGGAAGAACGCGCTTCGCCTTCCGGCATTGCCACACGGCCCCTCCCTGACCGCGACAGGATTGAGGTGCACCCGTCCCGCCCCCCAGTCGCCGGCATGAATGCTCTGCCCCTGGACCGTGACGTTTTTCTTGCCGACGATGCCGCCGACCAAAAGGTCCAGCTGTTCCCCGGTTGAAAATTGGCTGATACCCGGTGGCGAAAAACTATAGGTGCCCTCCGGGATCGGCCCCTTGTCCTTGATGCCGGTGAAACGTTTGTCGTTCAGATAGGTGTCGACATCGACATCTGCGCCGCAGGCCTTGGCATCCTCTTCGGTAATCTTGATCGGGCGACCGGAATCGCCGTCGTAGCGCATGATTTCCTCGCCGTCGCCGTAAACGATCAGTTCCTCACCGTTGAAGACCATCGTGACTTTCTTGAAGTCGGTGGCCTTGCGTTCGCCGTCCGGCGCGCGGCGGATGGTTTGCTCGCCAGCGGTCTGTTGCAGGCTATGCGTCAACTCGTGCGCCATCAGGCGTCGGCCCTCGGTGGTTCCGGGGATGTACTCGCCCTTGGCCAGCGCAATATCGTTTCCAAGCGTATAGGCGCGCGCCCCGATCATGGCCGCGGCCTGATCGACCTGCGGCCCTTCATGGACGCGCACATGCGAAAGGTCCCGCCGGAAACGCGGTACGAAGAAGCCGGCTTCAGCGACACTGAGCATGCGGCCGCCCGCAGAAACCGCTTTGGCCGCCGTGGCAGCGCCGGATGGCCCGCCCCCAGTGTTGCCCCGAGTGTTGCCCCCGGACCCGCCGCCTTGCCGCTGCACCGAAGCGGCCGTCATGGGCGTGACAGCCCGTGCAGCACTGCCCTTTGCGACGGTACCGGCAACCTGATCGGCCTCGCGCTCATAGGCGTCGTTCGCCGGACCGACCACCGGCTTACGCTGAAGTACGCCGGGCACCGCGCTGAGCGATCCGGGCAGCCGCATCTTAGGTTCACACACGCCCGAGCCACCACGGTTGCGTGCGGAACGGGGCATCGAACGTCGGGCACGCAGAGCAGCGCGCAGGGACATCAGCCACCTCCTTTCGGGCGGGTGAGCGCCCCGGCGATCCGCTGACCGGCAAGACGTCCGAGCGCGTTAGGGCCGCGCCCTGCAGCCGGTGGCAGGCTCAAACGCAAATGATCGGCGCCACCCTGCCCGGCCAGCGCGCCGCCATTGGCGGCAAGCTGCGCGGCAAGCGCCGTCCTCAGCCCCTTCGCCAACGCGGCAGCGTCGCTTGCGTGCACGCCATGAACGCGAAGCCGGTCGATGTTGAGAACGATCCGTGGCCCGGCAGTCATTGCAGCCACCCCGCGCGTTCAGCGTCGGTCATCGGCCGGCCAACCTTGTCGTATTCGAGTTGCGCCGCCTGCAGGATCTCGGCCATCGACACTGCGCAACCGCGGTCGGCCGCGAGGAAGGCCGCGCCCAGCGCGATGTTGCGGATCGATCCGCCGGCCAGGTTGAGCTGTGCCAGCTTGTCGTAATCCAGTTGCTCGCGAGGTTGTGCGTCAGGAAAGATCCGCATCCAGATCGCCCGGCGTTCGACCAGATTGGGAAAGCGGAAATCGACGATGAAGCGCAGGCGACGCAGGAACGCGTCGTCGATATTATCGCGCATATTGGTGGTCAGGATGCAAAGCCCGCGATAGGCCTCGAGCCGCTGGAGCAGGTAGCTCACCTCGATATTGGCGTGGCGGTCATGGCTGTCCTTAACCTCGGAGCGGCGGCCGAAGAGCGCATCGGCCTCGTCGAATTGCAGGATCACGCCGCCATCCTCGGCCGCATCGAAGACCCGGCGCAGGTTCTTCTCGGTCTCGCCGACCCATTTCGAGACCATCGCGGAAAGGTCGACGCGGTAGACATCAAGGTCGAGCGCATTGCCGATGACTTCGCCGGCCATCGACTTGCCCGCGCCCGACGGGCCTGAAAATAACGCCGAGACCCCGAGCCCCTTGTGCTGGAGCCGCACGCCGAAGCCCCACTCCTCGTAGACCTGCGTGCGGTTGCGCACCTGGGCAATGATGCTTTCGAGCACATCCTTCTGTCGCGGCGCCAGGATCAGGTCGTCCCACGTCGCGGGCGAGGCCACGCGATGCGCCAGGTCGTCCATGCGGGGCCGCGCGGTGCGGCGGCAGGCCTCCCAGGCGCAGGTCGCCAGATGCTTCGGATCGCGATTGCTCTCCAGCGACATTTCTGCAGCGACAGCACGCGCAACTTCGGGAGCCACGCAGAAGGTGGCGGCAAGGCGCGGCAGGGCCGGGATAAGATCGGTATCGTCATCACTGAGAACGCTGTGCCACACGGCAAGCTGCTCGGACGCCTTCAGGCGCGGCATCTCCAGGCGGAGCGCCAACCGGTGACCGACCCGCATCGGTTCGACCGAGGCGATGGCGAGCGGCCCGCCATAGGTTTCGGCAAAGAGCTGGGCGGTCCGTGTCTCGCCCATGTCGTCATGCATCAGCACCAACCGCCCGGCACACAGCATCATATCCCGGGTGAGCCCAGCGGCGAAGTCCACCAGTTCGACGGCTGTCTGGGGCAGAAGCTGCGAGTTCAGCGCATAGGTGATGGCGTTGATCCCGGCTGAGGCTTCGGCAAAAGCGCAAAGCTTGCCCTCGGGATCGCCGCCGGTCAGGTGCAGCACCGGTGTGTCCGGTAGAGACAGGCGGGAACCGATTTCCCGGGCGAGCGTGGCGCGGTTGGGTGCCAATGACAACGGTCGCGGAATGCGGCGCAGCAGGGCGGAGGCCCCGGCGTCCAGCGAGGGCGCACCGACAAGGCGCAGCAGCACCGTGTCCGCAAGGCGCAGGCGCGCATCGACCAGCGAGCCGCTGCCCTCGATCCGGACCAGCCCTGCCCGGCGCAGTGGCGCCTCGGCCGACAGTCCCTTCCAGTGTGCGCCCGGCAGACGCGTCAGTGCCAGCGACAGCGTGGGGGCAGAGGTCAAAGGATCGTCAAGCAACCGGGCGACGATGTCACGCCCGTCCGGTTCCAAGGCGACATAGGCGCACAAGAGCAGGATGTTGCGACCGAACGCATCCAGTCGGAAGATTTCGGCCAGCTCGCAGGCAGCGGTGCGCGGCGGCTTGGTTTCGGCGACCGGGCCGTGTTCGAGCCAGGCGCGCACGACCGGGAAGGCGTCGGCCAGGGACGCGATATGTTCGGCGCGGCTCACAGCGAAAGCTCCGGGCCGATGATCTGGCCATAGGTGGAGCTGCCCGCGGTGCTGTCGAGCGTGACCGGGCTGAGGAGCCCGTCGACATCGGCCCTCACCAGATAATCGCCGCGCGGCAAGCTGACAAAGGAAAAGGTGAGCGAGGCGGCGTTCGCTCCACCCTCCACAGGGATACGCCCGGCCAGGATCACCTGCGCCGGCGCTGCCGAGTTGCGGACATCGAGAAGCAACCGGACCGCCTGATCCGACCGGATCGAAGGGGTGAAGCCGATATCGACCGTACCTGTCGCCGTCGTTCCACCCGCCGGCGCGGTGATCGTACCGACGACGATCGCTGGGCTGAGTGCAAAGGCCAATGCGTTGGAGCGGGCGCGCACGTGATCCGGCTGGTCAGCGCTGGTCCTGGGTGCAATCGCCTGCAGTTTGTGGACGCCGACGGCCAACTCGACGCCGCCGAAGGTGGGGGCATCGAGCGTCACTGCAAGCGCCGCCTCCGACTGCCGAACCCCGCTCATGGCAAGACCGCCACCATCGACTTCCAGCTCGAGCCCCGGCTTGGCCAGGCCCCTGCCCGCCACGTGGAGGATACCGCCCCAGACCGGCGGGATGATACTGCCGGGCGCCCTGCCCGCTGCGTCGAGCCGGAGCGTTGAAACCGGCGAGACCCAAAGCCCGGGATGCGCCACCGGGGTAGGAACCGGTGGCGTGGCGGACGTCTCGATCACCACATGGCTAACCTCGTAGGAGAGCGACAGCACATAGGGGACCTGATAGAAGATTGACCAGATCTTCGAGAAATCATCGATCGTCATCAGTTGGCGCGTCACGCGCAGCCGCGCCAACGCCGCCTCCAGGTCGCTATCTTCCAGCTCGTCGTTGTCTTCGATGGCGTTGTGGATCGTGGTCTTGCTCAGCAGCGGCTCATGCTCCAGAGCCAGCATCACCTCGCCCAGCATCAGATCGGGCTCGAACGCGTCGTGATTGCCGTAGAAGCTCATTACATAGTGCAGGTTCAGCGCCAGCTTGCTGGGGCCGCGCATCTGGCCGGTGGCACCACGCGTCGGCAGATGGTCATTGGCATGGGCGGCATTGGGCTCGACCCGGTAGAGATGAAGATTGACGAGCGGCGCTGCATCCTCGGCAAGCTTGGCCGTGGGCGCCCCCAACCGCACCTTGGCATTTGGCACCGCGGCGTTGGCCGCCGACAGGATGCGCCGGAGAAAGGCTGCGCTGACGGTGGATATGGCCAGCGGGTTGCTCATCGCCCACCTCTCCCGTCGAGAAAGTCATCCAGGCTGATCCCCCGAGCCTCCGCCCTTGCCGGGGCTGGTTGTCCGCCTCGCGGCGGATCCATCACCACCTCGATGGTGCCGATGCGGATCTCGACCTGGGGCGGCTGTTGCGGCTCCACAGCTCGGTCAGCGTTCCTGCCTCGCGGGACCTGCGCTGCCCAGTTCGGCGCGGTATCCTCGCGCGCAAGCAATGGCGGGGCGGCCCTCGGGACCGGGACAATCGATGATCGCGATACCGGCCGACCATCGGCAGCGACAGGGGACGCCGCCGGTTCGGGATCCGCCCGGGCCGTTTCGCCGGACATGTCCCCAAGAGCGTCTGCAAGTGTGCCGTTAGCGATCACCGGCGCCGGGGCGGACGGCGCGATGGGCAGCGAAACGGGAGCGTGCGCGACCGGAGGGGTTTCAGCGGCCAAAACGGCTTGCGACGACGTTGCCACCGGTGGCGTGACCGCCGGCCTCGAAGCAAGAGCAGCCGGAGCAACGCCTGCGGCGGGCGCCAATGGCATCATGCGACGCGACGGTGCAGCCGGTGCCGACGTGGCTGGCGTTACCGGCGCTGCAGCGTGTGTCGACCTCAGGACCGTCGTAGCTGCTGCGGATATGGTCGGACCCGCGACGGGGGCGGCCGCCGGAGGGGCGGCCTCTCTGGTGCGCGGGGTGCGCGACGGAGCCTCGGAAGACATGGACGGCACCGGCCTATCGCTGTCGGAGGGTTCGGACCTTTCGCCCAGCGTTTCGAAGGGGCCGGGCCGGCGCGGCGCCAGTCGGGGCAGCGTGCCGCGCGCGCGCGCGGCAAGGTTGCTCAGGAACGCGCTCATGCCAGTGCCTCGGCCACATAAAAGGCCCGCCGATGCTCCGGCAAAGCGAGGATCTCGGCCTCGGACCAGTGGAAGACCCGAGCGATGTGCACGACGTCATGCAGGATCTGCCGCGAAATCTGTTGCAGCTCATGAGCGACGAAATGCACCGAATCGAAAGCCACGGATTGCCTGGCGCCGCACTCCGGGCAGCCGGTCTCCAACCACACATCGGCGCCCGGATCGATCGCCTCCAGAGCCTCGGCAAGGCCATCGAGCGGCAGATCCATTGCTGTTTCCTGGACCCGTGCCGCCAGCATCCGCGCAGCCGTTTCAGGTTCGGCGATGGTCTCGATCTCAAGAATGTCGCCGACGGTCACCGGGCGCACGACCGCCTCGCAGCCACCGATCATCACCTTTTGAAAACCAGGTTCTGGCCAAAGCGCCTCCCCCGCCAGCCCGAGGCTGGCGGGTTCGAGCGTGAGCTCGTAGATCTTACCGCACGCTTCGCAAACCGGTTCCGCCCGGAGCGGGCCCGACCTCAGTCGTGCCCGGATCGCCAGAACCAAACGGTCGCGCGCCCCCATAGGCAGGGCCAAGAGGGTCCCGCACGCGGCCTCGGGATAGGCCCGTTGCAGCAGCGCGACCGACCATTGAGCCGGCGACAGCACGCTCGCGCGGTCGGCCAGCTCAATCACCGCGGAGGCGTCCAGCCGTGAGGGAGCTCCCAGGGGCATGATCAGGCCGGAACTTCGAAGCTGGGCTCTTCAGGCTCAGCCACGTCTTCGTCCCGCTCCCATCCCTCGTTCTCCAGCTTCAGCGTCTGGATCGCGATGGCGCTAGCCGAAGCGTCCATGTCGGAGAAGGCCGAAAACTCGGAGGGCCAGCAACGATAGAGCTTGTAGGCCAAAACAATCTGACCGGCCTCGTTGTAGATTTCGAGTATCAGGTCCTTGCGGAAATCCTTGAGCGACACCTCCGCCCCGAGGCCCGCCCCATAGTTCCACACCTTATTGGCCCATTGCTCGAACTGCTTGGAATGGGTAACCCCGCGCTCCAGCGTGATTGCCTCATATTCGGTCTGGCCCGGCGACTTGCGGCTGGTCGAGGGGTCGCCACCTTCGCGGTGCTTGACCACCTCCGTCGAGCGCTTGAGGGCTGAACACTTGCTGACGCCTGCAACGTAGTCCCCGTCCGGCAAGCGCAGACGGAACTTGTACGTTTTATAGGGGTCGAAACGGTCGGCATTCGTGGTGAACTGTGGCATGTTTGTCCGCCCTCCCTTTAGGACGCGCTGCGGATCTGCTGGATCGAAATGATGACGAATTCGGCCGGCTGCAGCGGCGCGAAGCCGACGACGATGTTGACGATGCCGCGATTGATGTCGTCCTGCGTGGTCGTCGATGCGTCGCACTTGACGAAATAGGCCTCCTTGGGGCTCGCCCCCTGGAACGCGCCCTGCCGGAACAGCCGCTGCATGAACGATCCCACCGAGAGACGGATCTGTGCCCAGAGCGGTTCGTCATTACCTTCGAACACAACCCATTGTGTGCCGCGGAACAGGCTCTCTTCGATGAAGAGCGCGAGGCGCCGGACCGACACGTACTTGTAGTCGTCCGACAGCACGTCCGAGCCCGCCAGCGTGCGAGCGCCCCAGACGACGCGGCCGATGTTCTGGAACGACCTCAGACAATTGACGCCGATCGGGTTCAGCAGGCCGTTTTCCTGATCGGTCAGCTTCACGGTCAACCCCTGGGTATTGGACAGCGTCGCGGCCAGGCCGGCCGGCGCCTTGAAGACCCCACGATTAACGTCGGTGCGGGAGATCACGCCCGCCACCGCCCCACAGGGCGCGAAGGCATCGATTTGACCGCCGCGCAACGGATCACGTTTGAGAAGCCGCGGAAAATAGAGCGCGGCGTTGCGGGCATTGGTGAGTGGAAGCACCTGGTCCGTGGCGTCGAGCTGGGCATTCTTCGCCGTCGTCGCCGCGGTGTCGGGGTTGGCGTCCCATTCGTTCGGCGGATCGACAATGTAAAGCGCGCGCCTTTCAGCGCAAAGTGCAGCGGCCGTTTCCCTGACTGCCTTGGGCAGGGTGGCCTCGCGGGTGTCGGGTGGGATGCAGAGCAGGTTGAAGCTGTCCGCCTTGCGCAGCGCCTGCATGCCGGTTTTCAGCGCCGGATCACCTTGGTAGGTCGCATCGGCCAGCGTCGTTCCGTCGTCGCCACCGGTAGCAGTACCTGTGGCGGCATCCGCGGGCCGGCTATTGGAAAAGGTCGGGGCCGGCGGCGCTTCAACGAGGTTGCTCTGGGCCGCGAGGATCCGGTCGAACCGGCGCTGGCCCGCATCGCTTCTCATCGACAGGGTACGCAATACCTCCCGGGTGTCAGTGGCAGTGTCGACGATCTCCAGATCGAAGATGTCGTTGACTGTCAGTCCGTACTTCTTGGCAGCTGCGGCCGCGCCCTCGGGATCGGCGACGTCGGAGTGCGAGATTTTCCCTGAGAGCGAATTACCCCAGGCACCAGGGCTCTTGGCCCGCAGGATCAGGGTGCCCACAGTCAAGCCTGCATAGCCGTCGCCGCCGTCCTGCTCGAACAGCCGTACGATCAGGCATTGCCCGCCGCCGTTGGCGAAGAAATCGTCGACGGCGTAGGAGACATTGCTGTCGCTCCAAAGCCCACCGAAGCGGCGATTGAACTCGCCCATGTTGAAGCAGGGCGTCGGTTCCCCGACACCCCCCTTTTTCGTGCGTCCGACGAAAGCGGCAATCGAGGTCGGCACACCGGCGACGGTTCGCACGCCCGAGTCGAGCTCCTGAATGTAGACGCCGGGATAGGTTGGAGAGATGGGCATGCGCGGCTCCTGTTCTCAAACGGATCGTGAATGCAAAAGCGAACGATGCATCGGACGGCCCTTGCGGGCCGTCGAAACCGGATTGAAAGTCAGATCAGACCCTCAGGCCGATCAGAACCGTTACCTTGGCGGCTTTATCCGCCGATGTGTTGTGAACTGTCAGGGTGGTCAGATCGCCCGCAAAGAGCTTGACCGCCTCTCCGAACAAGAGGATCGGACCACTCAGCGCGGAAGCATTGGCCCCGTCTGCCTTGACCGTCACCGAACCGTCGAGAAGATCGGAAGAGATCGCGAGAAAGGCGACGTTGTCGACCTTGTCGACCTGCAGGGCCAGATCGCGCTCTGCACTTCCGGCGTCGAGATCAACAGAGACGGAAACGATACCATCGCCCGTCGATGCGCCCTTGGTCTGGATGGCAGAGCCTGACTTGCCACCTGCGGTTAGGGACCACGTGATTGTTTCTGACATGAAAGGCACCTCGGAGAAAGCGTTGCGCGATCAGTCGGAGAATTCAGTATCACAATTTTAAATTGCGCCAGCAAACACGGACGCTTTAACGAGATCTGCTGCTTTAAGGCCCAGCTCGCCGGATAGTGCTTAGGGAAGCCCAAAGGCATTCGCAGCGTCGAACGTAGCAACGTCACGCTTGAGATATACTTATCAGAATGCAAGAAGATAATTATAAAGATACAGAACACAGAAAATGTCAACGGAGATAATTCTAATCTCTACACTGCCGCTTCCAATCGAACACCATTCCACATTAAAATAAACCAAGTATAAATCCCAATAGAATATACGGGATAATATGTATAAGTTGGGGCTTCCCGCACAGGCTGTGAGACGCGGCTGGCGTAAGTTCAAAAACAATTGCACGACGTTGGTGATTTGCGTTGTTTGTTGCGAGACTAGGTCGCGACCGTCGGGAGAGGCACTACATGCGCTATCGCTTCGCATTTCCCCAATGATTTGATCGTTTCAGTGCACATATTATGAGTGCTGAAGCCTCACAGCCAGATCGCAACCATCAGGTGGCAGAGCAACGCCGCAACGTTCCCGACGAAACGTTACGCGATTTTTCTAGCGCTCGCGTCGCGTCATTGGCTAAGCCCAATGTATTACGCAAAATGTCCATTTGGGCGAGTTGCTATGCGGTTTCCCGATTGGCAAACTGCACCTGCATTTGCACACACCGCCACCCTATTTCGACGCAGCCGCCGCTGCGTTTACGGTTCATATTTCCGTGTAACTGCTTGATATTTATAAAACTTGTTATTGACAATATATGCGCGCGTGAGCCTCCGCCCCCCTGCGGAGGCTCATTTTCGTTGTGCGCACGCCGGTACGCTAAACCGGTTCTCTGTACATTGTTCTTGGGTCAAGCAGGCGCGCCACCACCTCGTTCGCGCCCTCGTTGACTGGATTTGCCGGTTGGATTGCTCGGGAACGCTTTTTGGGACAGGTTGGACCCACCCACGACGACATGCCCTGTCTTAACATCTTTGATCCCCTCAGAACTTGTAGGCAATCCGCAGTGTGCCGCCATGGCTGGAATAGGTGTCGGAAAACGAGCCCTGGTAGCCGACGCGCAAACTGAAGCCGTCGGCGTTAGCGATGTCGACGCCCGCGCTTAGTCGACCTGCCACATCGGCCAGTGGCACCGTGCTTTCGAAAGCGCCGACCCCAGCTGGTGCATTGGCCAGCCGGGCTGACGTATCCCAGCTGTCAGCGCTGCTGAAGCTCACTCCTGCGGCCGCGTAGGCCCGCATAACCGTCGTTTCGCTCAGATCCACGCGCGTGCCAATCTCAATTGCCGGGGTGGTGGTGAAGCTCCACTGGCGGGTGTCGTTGATCAGGAGATCGAGCGGGCCGGCACCTGACTCTCGGTAGCTACGGGCGTGCGAATAGATCAGGTCAAGGTCGACCAGCGGCCGCACATAGTAGGCATCCTGCGCAAAGGTGTAAGCAGCGCGCAACCGGGTGCTGACATTGTAGACCTCCGGTTCGCCCTCCGCCTGTCCGGCAAAGCCCGGAATCCGGATCGTACGCACGTTGTCGTACCAGCCATAGCTGCCGGAAACAGCGCCCGAAAGAAGCCAAGGACCAATTTCATGCTTCAGTGAGGCACCGGCATAAAGGACGTCGCCGTCGGCGCTGACGCGACCGTCCTCACCGCGAATGGCACTGCGGTCGTAGCCCCCGGCAAAGCCGACAAACCAGTCGGGCAACACCTCGACCTGGGCGCCGGCCTGCAGCGCATAGGTCATGCTGTCGAAACCCGAGACGCCGCCGCTGGCCTTCTGGTCAAGCTTCTGTGCACCTGCCTGGCTCCACGCGCACTCCGTCTCAGTCAGGAACGAGGTGTCCGCAGCAAACATCGGGCAACTCAGCAAAAGGTCGAGATGTTGCCGCGTCGTGGCGATGCTGCCGGCCGCGGCCGCTCCTGCGACGCCGGGCGATATATCGGACAGGGCGGACCCGTATGCACCAGAATCGCCATCAGCAAGCGAGCCCAGTGTGCCAAACAGTCCGCCGAAGGAACCGCCGCCGGCATCCCAGATCTCCTGCAGGTGGTCGGCGACGTTGTCCTGGTCCGCGTTCAGCGCAAAGCCAGGCTCGCCGAAATGGGCCGAACCCGTCGCAACTGACAGCTCGTTTCCAGTCCGGGTCAGCACGTAGTCGTAGATTGCCGACTGCCCGCTTAGCGAGTGATCCAAGGTGCCACCCGCAGTGAGAAAAGACAAAGTGATACCGGGCAAGACACTTTCGGCACTCACCGTGAACTTGCCGGCGAGGCTGGCGTCGCCCTCGACCGTCAGTCGATCGATGCGCGAGCCAGCGAAATCGGCGTTGATTGCCAGAACGCCGTCCATAAGCTGGGCAAAGTTGCCGGTGATTTTCGTGGCGTCGATAGCCTCAGAACCGCCGACTGCCAGCCGGCCATGATTGAACACGTCAGCCTCGTAAACCTTTGCACCCGTCAGCAGGCCACCTGTCTCATTGACGACTGAGACCGCCATGCCGCTTCCGACACGGGCCGTCTTCGATATTTTGGCGTCGACGGTGATGGCCCCCTTGACGCTGCCGTCGATGATACCGGCGTTGTTCACCACCATCAGCGTGCCGTCTGAGAGCGGGTTCAGTCCGGCGCTATATTGGACGGCGACACCGGAAGCAGCCGAGATCATGCCTCCGGAATTGACGTTCACGCTATTGTTCTGCCCGCCCGCGACCCAGACACCGGCACCATTGTCACCGGATCCGCCCGTAATGGAACCATCCACCGTCACATTGACCGTACCGTTGTTGGCAGTGCCTCCGTCGCTTTGCGCAAGTATGCCGATCGAGTCTTTGCCGGTCGCTCGGATTTCGTTGCCGGCATTGAGGGTGACCGTCACATCGCCGCTTTTTCCGGCCGAAGAGAGGTTACCGTTCGACCCGATGAAAGCACTGGTCGCGTTGCCGCCGAAACCGCCGCCACCGCCGATTGATTGCGCGAGAACACCGAAGGAATAGTCGCCATCGGCAAGGATGCCGCCGTCGATATTGACGGAAACATCGTCGCCATCACCAAAGCTGGCAGGGCTGTCACCTTTGAAGGAGAGCGGCGCGCCCGAAGCCGTTCCGCCAATGCCGCCGCCACCGCCAATCGATTGGGCAACAATGCCGTGCGCGCCGATGCCACGCGTGTGAACCGTGCTCTCGCTCGTCAGATCGACCGTGACAGCGCCGCCATCCGTGTCGCTGCCGCTCGATCCGCCAACCACAAGCGAGGCTATGCTGTCGGCTTCGCCGGCGCCGCCTATGCCGCCGCCGCCGCCGATTGATTGTGCGACGAGGCCGAACGCCCGGTCTCCATAGGTGTTGAGCGCGGTACCGATGGCAAGGTCGACCTCGCCGCCACGACCGCCAACCCCTCCGCTGCCGCCGACCACGAGGTCGATCGCGTGGCTGTTTTCGTCCTCGGAAGCCGTATGGCTTCCAGCGCCACCGACGCCACCGCCGCCACCGATAGACTGCGCGACGATACCGTGCGCATCGTCGCCGCTGGTCGACAGATTGATCCAACCCTGCGCCTCAACCAGGCCCCCCGACCCACCTGAGCCGCCAGAGCCGCCGAAACCGCCGCCGACGGTGATCTTGCCCGCCGCATGATCCGAACCGTCACCGCCCTGGCCACCGCCACCGCCGATCGACTGTAGGAGCACGCCATAGGCACTGTATCCGGAGGTGTTGATGCTGTTGCCGTGATTGTCGTCGAAGGTGATGTCGACCTCGCCGCCATTTCCCCCCGCACCGCCACGGCCGCCGACGCCAACGGTTATGTTGGCCGTTGCCTGGCTGCCAGACGCGGTAGAGCTACCACCGGCACCGCCGCCGCCGCCAATCGATTGGGCGACGATGCCGTCGGCCCAATCACCCGTGGTGTTGATGCGGCCGGCATGTGTCAACGTGACAGTGTTGCCGTTGGCGGCCGTGCCACCGGTACCGCCGTCATCGATCGTGGCACCGACATTGACATCGAAGCAGTAGCCGGACTTACCGTCACCGTCGTCGCTCAGGCAATCACTGGCGCCCTGGTCATCGAGCGGCTCGGCATCACCGGAGCTCGCCTGCCCCACGGAGCCGCCAAGCCCGCCGCCGCCGCCGATCGACTGCGCGAGCACGCCGTCCGCATCTGCGCCGAAGGTAGCAATATTGCCCGATGTGGTGACGTTGACCGTCCCGGCCGAACCGCCACTGCCGCCGGTCCGGCCAACCGAAACCCCAACCGATGCGGAAAAGTCGCCGCTACTGCCTTCGGGCTCCTCGCCTCCGGGCAGGCTGGCGCTGGCCGACAGCCCGACGCTGACGCCTTGCGAAGTACCACCGCCGCCGCCGATCGACTGGGCGAGCACACCGCGTGCACCCGTGCCGCTGGTCTTTAGGGCTGTGCCTGCGTCAAGATCGACAGTCGTCACCCCGCCGCTTGCGCCACCGCTGCCCGAGCCGCCAACCCCGACATTGGCAGTCAGGTTGAAGCCGCCGCCAATCTGCTTGCTGTTGACGCTGCCGACACCGCCATTGCCGCCACCCCCGCCGATCGATTGCGCCACGATCGCATTGGCATAGTCGTCTGCCGTCGTCACTGAGGCACTATCCTTCAGTGCGACTTTGGCAGCACCACCATTGCCGCCGCCGCCGCCGGAGCCCCCGACCGAAACACCGATGTCGGCACTGACGGTATCCACGGTACCGCCGGTCGCTGCCATCGACGACGCGCTGCCTCCATTCCCGCCGCCGCCGCCGATCGATTGTGCCATCACGCCATGCGACGAAGCGCCTTTCGTAGAGACCGCCGTGCTGCCGTCCAAGCTCACGGAGACGTCGCCCGCAGAGTGGGTTGAGCCGCCGCTACCGCCGACGGCCGTTGAGACACTCATCGCCAAGGAGACATCCTCGCCGGTCGGCACTGCCACGGTGAGCGCATCGGCAACCGAGGAACCACCGCTACCGCCACCGCCGCTAATCGACTGTGCGAGGACGCCGATGGCATCAGTCACATCGCCGCCGTGTTGGCCGGTGCTAATGATGCTATCGGTCAGGTCGACGGAGACGTCGCCACCGGCGCCGCCTGAACCCCCGGTACCACCGACAGCCACCGACGCCGTAAAGCCGAGACCTGCGGAGTAGGAGCTTGCGGAGCCGCCGGTGCCGCCACCACCCCCGACCGATTGCGCAACGATGCCGGCGGCGTGCGAACCTTGAGTGGTAAGGGTCAAGCCCTGGAAGTCGACACTGGTGATGCTGGCATAGCCACCGCCCCCACCGCCCCCGCCAATCTGGAAACTACCAAGCCCGGCATCGCCACCCGTGGCATTTCCGCCGTTGCCTCCGCCGCCACCAATCGACTGTGCGAGCACGCCGACCGCGCCTGAGCCGGCAGTGGCGACATCAACCGCCTCGTGCGCACCAGTCTCTGCGGAACAACCGTCATCGGAATATTGGTTGGTGACGCAAACTTTGCCACCGGCGCCGCCGCCCGAGGCACTGCCGCCGACACCCAATGCGGGGAGACCAACCGACAGGTCGATCACGTTGCCGCCGTTGCCGCCACCGCCACCGATCGACTGTGCCATGATCGCATGCGCCATCTCACCCCGTGTGGTGACCGAGCCGCCGGGCAAAAATATGCCAGCCTCGCTGCCGTCACCGCCGGCGCTACCTGAACCCCCAACGGTCGCGATGCCCGACGCGCCGGCACCCGAACCGCCACCGCCGCCGATCGATTGCGCCAGGATGCCGATGGCGGCATCCCCGCCGGTACTGATGACACCTGAATTCTGAACCTGCGCATTGCTGCCAAAGTTACCGGAGCCGCCGGAACCGCCGATCGACAGAATTCCACCCGCCATACCGGCAGCGCCGCCGCCGCCGCTGATCGACTGGGCGATGATGCCGTGCGCCGAATAGCCAGATGTGGTGATCGTACCGGCATTCAGGACGCTGGCCGTCTCCGCCGACCCACCACTGCCACCATCGCCACCCAGCTCGAGCGTGAGCCCGGCGGCAATGCCGCCTGTGCCGCCGCTGCCGCCGATCGACTGGACCAGGATACCGTAGGAATGTCCGCCCGCCGTCGTGATTGCTGCATTGTTGTTGACGATAGCCGTGTTGCCACTGCCGCCATTGCCACCATTGCCCGCTCCCCCGCCGAGCACGTCAGTGAAGTCGCCGCCAGTGCCACCACCGCCTCCGATGGAATGCAGGGTGATGGCGGTCGAGTAGTCACCCGTCGTCGTGATCCTGGATGCGCCGTTCGTAAAGGCACCCACGCTGCCGGCGTTACCGCCATAGCCGCCCCCACCACTCGTGCCGACAACAGCCGTTTCGTCGCCGCCATTGCCACCCTGACCGCCTATGCTCTGGCCCAACAGGCCAAAGGCGTTGCTGCCATCTGTCGAAACGCTGCCGCCGGACAGGTTCAACTGGATCTGACCGCCGTTCCCGCCGAGACCGCCGGAGCTGTCCTTCTCTCCGTCCTGGCCGTCGCCGCCACGGCCACCCTGGCTCAATGCGATCACACCGCCAAGGTCGTCGCCCTGCGTCGAAATGATGCCCGAATGGACCGTCACGGTCGTCGCGGCCAGCCCACTGTCTGGCCTGCCACCCTCGCCGCCGGCACCCGCGACGTTCGAGCTCCAACCGTCGCCACCATCGCCACCCCGAGTGACGGCGACGACGCCGCCCGAAAGCTCGGTCACCTGGCCCGTGGCGACGATCGTCATATCTGCGTAGGTGTCGACATTTACGACCGAGCCGCCTCCACCCACACCGCCTTTATCGGAGCTGTCTCGCGATGCCGTGCCGTCGCTGCCCTGGCTCAGCCCATGGATGCCGCGCACGCTGTCGGTGTCGTTTGCGTAAACGCTGATCGCCCCGGCGCTTGCGTTTCCGGAGGAACCGTTCGCGATATCGACGAAGCCGCCCGCACCGCCCGCACCGTTGTCGTGACCGCCCTGCTGGCCGGTGGATTCGGCAGCCAGGCCCCACGCATAGTCGAGGCCACTCAGCGAACTGGTCGGGCTGCCGAGATTTACCTGCCCTGTGTTGGCGATGCTGACCGTGCCACCGTTGCCACCGTTGCCGCCCACCTGGTCGCCGGTCGCGCCGCTGTTTTGTTCACCGCCACTGCCTCCCTTGCTCACCGCAAAGATCCCGGCCATGCCTCTGGCCGTGGTCGACTTCAGCGATTCCACGGCCAGCATTCCATAGTTGGTAATCGTTACCGCGCCTCCGGCACCGCCGGCACCACCGTTCGATTTGTAATTGTCATTGTCCTCGTCCCCGGAGCCGCCGAAACTCGTTGCCGAAATCAAACTCCCGATGGTGCCCGGATCCGTAGACGCAGACAGGGTAATGGCGCCGAAATTAGTGATCGTCACGGTCCCGCCGGCACCCGCGCGTCCCTCGTCGACACCGCCGCCGCCCATCGTGTATGTCATGATGACACCGCCGGCTGAGCCCGACGGCACGACGTAGGGGAGACTTGCGCCAGCGGTATACGACGCACTTGTGTTGATCGTTATGTTTGCTCCGGCGTCTCCGTCCTTTTCATCGTCATGATCGACACCGCTGTCGCCCCAACAGGCTGACCACGTATATCCGTAGTCGACCTGGCCGATTGTCTGGTTTGGATCGCCATTGCAGCCGGCAGACGCTTCGCCTGCCATACCAGCTCCACCGAGCCCCAAAGCCAACATGATGAGCACATGCGGGACGTAAACGTTCCGAACGCCGGCCGGGCAACCATCATTGCCCCGCGCTCGGTTCATCAATTTAGGCCGGAAAGGACCAACTTCACGACTGCATGTTTGAGAGAATGGCAACTCCCCCTGGGTGAGGGACGAGGCAGCGTTCGACCGAAGTCGAAATGCTCGCAAGATCTTTCCCGTGCGTTCGGCATGTTTCATACGGCGAGCCCCTTCAAAATTGGAGCAAGCGCGGCCGACTTCGGCGCATACGCAATCTGCGCGCGAAGGGCTCTCCCCCAATCAAACAAATGCAAGGTCACTGTGAAGTGACGGTAAGGCAAATGGGGTCGAGGAATCTACAGAACAAAACTATTCAATTCTGACCAAAACATGCATGAAGGCGAACGAGCCCATCCGAGATTGCCGGTGGAAGACGCCCCTCTCCAATTTAGGTCAAATCTTCAAATTTATTACAGATTCTGCCAAAGCCCGGCTGAACTTACTGTCCTTTCTTTGTCCCTCAACTCGCCGCCTGACGACCTAGACTTGCGCGAACCGCCGCCCTGTGCAAATGCTGAGGGATGCTGGACCTCAAGACAGTGCTCGTCGTCGATCTGGCAACCGCCAGTTTACAGGCGGTCGCGTGGATCTTTGTCTGGCTTGCTTGGCGCCATCTCTATGAATTGAAGTTTCTGGCGGCCGGATACACTGCGATCGCCATCGGGCTGTTCCTGATGATCTTGAGAGGCGATCAGCCAGCTGCGTGGTCGATCGTGCTACACAATACGATCATCAAGCTTGGCCTCGTGTTGCTCGCCGAGGGCCTGGCGCGCTTTTTAGGGCAGCCCCGCTACACCTGGGTCGGCGTCTCGCTGCTTGTCCTTCAGGTCGCAGCCTGGAGTATCGCGGTGACGCTCGATCCGGGCGATCTTGCAATCCGCGTCCACACATCGACCGCCTTTACGGTATTGATGATGTCATTGATGTGTGTGGCCCTCTTGCGCGATCGGACGCAGCCCCGGCTTCTGCGCTGGATTACGATGGCGGTGCTGGGTGAATACATGGCAGCCAGCGTGGTTCATAGCGCGATCGAATTCTGGTTTCCGGCGGCGCACCAGGACATCGCGATCCTTAACAACCGCAACGCCTGGTATCTTCTGCAGGGAAGTCTGTTCCTGATTGCCCTGTTTGCTTGCCTGCTGTTTATGGTCAACTCGCGACTTTCGGCAGCCCTGCGTGAGAAAAACGAAGCCTTATCGCGCGAAGTGCTGGAACGCAGAAGGCTCGAACTCCAACTGAATGCCAGTCTTGAGGCCGAACGCGCCCTACGTGAAGAACAGGCTGACTTCATGCGCATTGTCAGTCACGAGTTTCGCACGCCTCTTGCAGTCATTCGCAATGCGGTCGACATGATCGGCCTCATAGGTGACACATCCAAAGACGCAACGAAGGAACGGCTTGCCGGCATTGGCGAGGCGCTCGATCGTCTATTCTCCCTGATCGAGCGGTTCATGACAAATGACGGTGACAATCGCTTTCGGCCGGAGCGGATGCAGATCGCATCTCTCATTGCCGACGTGCAATTACATTTCGACATGACCGGTCGCGGTGAACGCTTGCGTTTCAGGACGCAGGGTGAAGCAGTCTCTACGATTGCCGATCCAGACATGCTGGCAACCGTCGTTATCAATCTCATTGACAACGCACTCAAATATTCTCCCGACGATCAGCCTATTCACATTGATGGCCGATCCGATTTCGGGTCCATCGTTATCCAGGTCCGTGATCGCGGCATCGGCATACCCGAAGCGGAGGTTCACAAGATCGGACGCCGGTTCTTCCGTGCCTCCAACACCAAGGCAGGAAGTGGAACAGGGCTCGGGCTGTACTCGTCGCGCAAGCTTCTGGCCTATCATGGTGGCACGCTGGATCTTTTCTCCAATGAAGGAGGGGGGACGACTGCCGTGGCACGCGTGCCCTTGCTGAGGGAGGCGGCGGAGCCAACGCAGCTAAAGGAGAAGATGAATTGACGCATGTTTTGATCGTCGAGGACGAACAGCGGCTGCGCAAGGATCTGGTCGACTTCCTGGCGCTTTGCGGTTTCACCGCCGAAGGAATTGCGACTGCAGAAGCGCTCCGTCGAGTACTGGATGATCATGAGCCGCCAGACGTCATCATTCTCGATGTCGGGTTGCCCGATGGCAACGGATTCGACCTCGCGCGAGAAGTCCGCGAGAAACATCGCTGCGGCATTATCATGCTCACAGCTCTTGGCGACAGCGACGACCGCATCCGGGGCTTCGAAAGCGGCGCTGACATCTATCTCGTCAAACACAGTACGCTGCGGGAAATCGAAGCCGCGATCCGCAGCCTGTTGCGACGAACGGGCGAGCACGTCGATTTGGCTGATAGCACTGGAGACAAGTGGGTGCTGGACAGCCGACACTGGACGCTCACTGCGCCGAACCAGCGCTCACTCAAGCTGACGGCGACCGAATTCGCGCTGGTAAGCGCGCTCTGCAAACACGGCGGCGGCATATGCGAGCGGGAAAAGCTGGCGGAGACAATTGCCCGACCTAGGACCCACTTCGACAACCGGCACCTGGATGCCGTCGTCAGTCGCCTTCGGCGTAAAATCGGCGAGCAGACCGACCTCACTGTACCGATCAAGGTGGTTTATGGCGTGGGTTATACGTTCACCGCACCTTCGGCCGTAGAATAGGGGATTTGGTTCGCACGAACGAAGCGACTGGTGGGCCAACAGATCCGCGACAGTAAGACGTTGTGAGACATGTCCGCTTTGCGCCAATAGCCAGCTTCGGTTGCGTGGTCAGACAGGAAGATCACCGCTCCATGTCGCAACGCCAGGCGCACGCCTGCGCGCCTGGCGGACTGATGAGCGTTCCCGCCACACTTACCGTTCGATCATACGGTTCCAGCGCTTGTTCCATTCCTGCCGGTTCTGGTTGATCGCATCCCAATCAAGGACCTTGGCGGTCTCCATGTTGGCCTTGAACGTCGAGAGCTTCGCGTTCGCCGCATCTGTGCCGGCCTTGGCGTTGACGTTTGACGGGATGATGTTGCCGTGATCGAGTGCCAGGCTCTGTGCCTCGGCCGAAAGCAGGTAGTGGGCGAGCTTCTGACTGAGTTCCGGTTCGCTGTTGTTGGCGATCACGCATTCGGTGACGGCGAGCACGACGGAGCCTTCCTTCGGCTGGGCGTATTCCACTGGAATGCCCTTGTCTTTGAGGTTGTTGACGGCTGTTGGGGTCAGCGGGAAGATCGCTGCCTCTCCGGTCTGCACCATTTCGGAGATCTTCGCCGAACTCGGGATGAACTCGATGACGTTCTTGCCGATCGTATCGGAGAACTTGTCGAAGCCCGGTTCAACGTTGGTCTCGTCGCCGCCCTGGATGCGGTTGAACATCAGGAAGGCGTGCAGGCCGAAGCTCGATGCGGAAGCCGACTGGAACACGACGGCGTTTTCGAATTTGGGATCGGCCATGTCCATCCACGAGGTCGGTGCCGGCCAGCCCTTCTCGTCGAAGAGCTTCTTGTTATAGGCAAGGCCGGTCATGCCCATGTCGACGCCGATCGCCATGTCGTCTTTCAGGCGGGCAGCCATCTGGATCTGGTCAAGCACCGGATCAGCAGCAATCTTCTGGCAGAGACCGCCGCCGATGGCGCGCACCATTACGCCATCGTCAAGCAGCATGACATGCATCTGCGGATTGTCCTTGGCGGCGGTTGCCTTGGCGAGGATGTCGGCGGAGGTGCCGGGTACGACGACGACCTTGACGTCGTTCGCCTTTTCGAAAGGCGGCAGCACGTGCTCGGTATAGGCGCGTTCGAAGTTTCCGCCGTTCATGCCGATGTAGAGCGTCTTGGTTTCCGCCGACGCAGAATTCTGCTGCATAACGAACGCCAGCAGTGCGAGGGCCGTGGTTTTGGTAAGCCGTTGGTCGATCATGGTATTCCCCTTTCTGTTTACAACGAGGCTGCAGTTTCGGCCGCCACCTTGCGGAAGCGGCCAATGGAAAAGGCGTCTATCGGCGTAGTGCTGCGGCCCTCGGTGACGAGTTCTGCAAGCACTTCGCCGACGGCGGGCGCGGTCTGAAAACCTGCGCCGCAGAAGCCAAAAGCGTGGAAGAGGCCTGATGTCGTCTCGCTCGGGCCGATCACCGGGTTGCCGTCGGGCATTTCCGCCTCGGTTCCAGACCAGAAGCGGATGACCTGGGCTTCAGCCAGATGCGGAAAGAGCGTGATTGCACGCTGCATGACGGAGGATGCAGCCGTCACCGACGGACGCGAATAGTCGGGATCTCCAAGGGGCAGGCCGCGACCGCCCCCCATGACGTAGTTGCCGCGCGCCACCTGCCGGCCATAGAAGCTGCCGCCCTGTTCACCCATGCTGACGGGCAAACGCAATGGCAGAGGTTCGGTGACCACCATCGAGGGATAGATACGTGTCAGCGGTACAGGCTCGTTGAAATTCGCGGCAAAGCGGTCGGACCAGGCACCGGCGCTGTTGACCAGTTGTTGGCAGCGGATCTCGATGCCGTCGCCGGCGAGGATCTCGAAACCGTTTCCGGTCGCAGCGACGTCGCGCACCGGCGTCTGCTCCAGTACCATCGCGCCGGCGCGCTCGGCGGCTCGTGCGAAGGCGGGCGCAACGAGACGCGGATTGGCGTGGCCGTCATCGGGGCAGAGCGACGCGCCGACCGCCTGGGCGGAAAGCCAGGGGAACCGGTGCGCCAACGCCGAACCGGCAACGAGCTCAAGGCCCAACCCATAGTCCCGAACCGTCTCGGCATAGGCTTCGAGCTTGGCAAAATCCTTTTCCGTGCGGGCGAGCTTCAGATGGCCGGAGCGCATGTACTCGGCATCGATGCCGACCATTGCCTTGAGTTGCGGCCAGATACCGTGTGCGCGCTGCGACAAAGGCAATTGTTCGGGGGCGCGGCCCTGCCGGCGCACGCCGCCATAGTTCACCCCGCTCGCCTGCGCGCCACAATAGCCCCTATCGATGAGGGCGACTGAAAGCCCCGCTTTACGCATGGCAAGTGCTGCGGAGCTGCCGACCAGCCCGCCGCCGATGATCGCGACGTCGACGGAGATGCGCCAGCTCATGACCGAGCCTCCGCTTCTACGGCAGCACCGAAACCAAGCGGGATCGGCTTGACCGGCGCCTGAGCGCGAAGGCGACCAACCTCACCGGGCGAAACGCCACAAAGCCCGCTCAAGAACTCGGTGGCAGCGGCGGAACACATGCGCCCCTGGCAACGTCCCATCCCGACCCGGCTCAGCGCCTTCAGGCGGTTGATCTCGCTGATGGAGCCGCTCGCAATGGCGCGGCGTCCTTCTGCAATGGTAATCTCCTCGCAACGACACAGCGTCGTCTCGTCTGGGACCGTCTCGAACCAATCAACCGGGAAGGGAAAGGCACGTTCGAGGATATCACGCTGCCGCAGGATCGCTTCGCGAGCCGCTACCAGGCGCGCTCCATCCGCTGATGCTTTCCCCGCATCCTCGAGCAGAGCAGCCGCGGCGAGCTCGCCCGAGACTTCCGCCGCATCGGCGCCGGCAATGCCGCTGCCGTCACCGGCAACGTATACGTTGGCCCGGCTGGTGCGCCCCATGGCGTCTCGCTCAGGCAGCCACACGCGATCGCGCTCGTCAAAACAGAAACGGCAGCCGGCAAGATCGGCAAGCTGGGTTTCTGGCCGAAGGGCAAAACCGTAGGCGAGCGCGTCGCAGGATACCGTCTCGACGACCTCACCTTTACTTGCCCGCCGACGGAAGCGAAGACCCTCGACCTGGCCCGCCCCGAGGACCGCCTCCGGCCGCACGCCGTTGCGGATCTTCACGCCGGCCAGCTGGAGCTGGAGCCCGTAGAAAACACCAAGCCCGACGATCCGCGGCGCATGGATGGCAAGCGACAGCAAGTGTCGCTTCGACGTGATGGGTGCTGTGTCGAGCACCGCCTCCACGCACGCGCCGGCCTTCATGTATTGCCAGGCAACGAGGTAGAGCAGCGGACCGGAGCCCATGAAGACGATGCGGTCGCCAATTGTGCAGCCCTGGGCTTTCAGCGCCACTTGGGAGGCGCCGAGCGTGTAAACTCCAGGCGTCGTCCATCCCGGAAACGGCAGCACGCGATCGGTCGCGCCGGTGCACAGGATCAGTTGCGAAAAGCCGATCTGCCGATGCACGCCGGCCAAAAGGACATCGAGCTGATTGCCGCGCTCAGCCGCCGAAACATTCCAGACCAGCGTTTCGGGGCGATAGTCGATCGCAGGCAAGAGTGCCTCGAAAGCCTCGTGTAACCTTCTTGCCTTGCCGGCTTCCGAACCATAGCGGCTGCGATAGGATCGACCGTCGTCGATTAGCGGGCGTCGATAGATCTGCCCGCCAGCGCGCTGACCTTCGTCAAGCACGATCGGCCTGAGACCTGCGCGCACGAGGCGCTCGGCGGCGCGTATGCCCGCCGGTCCGGCGCCAACGATGACGGGCTGCAACGGCTCAGTCATGGGCCGTCTCCGACACCGCGCCGAGATCGGTGATGAAAGCCATGCCCGCCAGCAAGGCGGTGCTGCAGGCGCGGACGCGGCTGCCTTGCGCCGTCATCACATAACAATCCTGACAGGCGCCGATCAGGCAGAAGCCGGCCCGGTTCTCCCCGGTGAATTCGCTCTGTCTCAGGCGACCGCTGACCGAGAGTATCGCCGTCAGTACCGTGTCGCCGCGGCGCCCGGTTTGGGCCGTCCCGTTCAATGTGAAGGGCACGAGTGTCTCGTCCAGGCGGTAGCGGCGCCGGAGTAGCGGGTTCATCGACATCGGATATCAGCCCTTGCCCACAAGCAGCCGGTCGAGACCGAACAGGCGATCGAGGATGATCATCGTAACGGTGGCAAGTGCGATCATGAGCGTCGAAACGGCCGCCATCATCGGATCGATGGATTCGCTCGCGTACATGTACATGCGGACCGGCAGCGTTACCGTCGACGGCGAGGTCACGAAGATCGACATGGTCAGCTCGTCAAAACTGTTGATGAAGGCGAGCAACCAGCCGCCGCTGACACCTGGCAGCATGAGCGGCATGGTGATCCGGCGAAACACCGTCCACTCCACAGCCCCCAGCGTGCGCGCCGCATTTTCGGCGTTGCGGTCCATGCTGGTGAGTGACGCCAGGATCAGCCGCAGCGTATAGGGGGTGACGACGATCGCATGGGTGGCGACAAGCCAACCGAAGGACCCGCCCATGCCCATCAGCGAGAAGAGACGCAGGAAAGCGACGCCGAGGACCAGGTGCGGAATGATCAGTGGCGACAGGAAAAGCGCGTTCAGCGCCTCACGGCCGCGGAAATCGTAGCGGGTAATCGCCAGCGCCGCCGGAACCGCAAAAACGGTGGAGATGGTGGCTGATAGCAGGGCGAGCCTTACGCTGTTGCCGAAGGACGACATAAAGTCGGCATGATGGAAAACCGCCTTGAACCACCGTAGCGACAGCCCATTCCAGGGCATCGCCAGGGTGTTTTCCGGCGTGAAGGCCACGAGGCAAACGACCACCATCGGCGCCAGCATGAAGACGACGACAAGGCTATGGAATGCGAGAGCGATGGGTCCGTTTCTCTGCATGGCTTCAACCCAGCTTGCGCTTCGCCTGCCGCTCGATGAGGCGGTTATAGGCGAGCATGATGACGAGATTGGCGACAAGCACGATGATCGCGATGGTCGCACCGAGCGGCCAGTTCAGCTCGATCAGGAACTCGTCGTAGACAAGTGTTGCCGCCATTTTCAGCCGCCGACCGCCAAGCAGGCCGGGGATGGCAAACGAGCTTGCCGAGAGTGCAAAGACGATGAGGCTGCCCGAGAGGATGCCGAGAGCCGCCTGCGGAAAGACGACGCGACGAAGGGCGGTGAAGCGCGAGGCGCCGAGGGTGAGCGCTGCCGCCTCGACCGTCGGGTCGAGTTTCTGCAGAACGGTCCAGACGGGGATGACCATGAACGGCAGCATGATATGGACGAGACCGATGACGATCGCCGTCTCGGTGTAGAGAAGCTGCACCGGGTCAAGGCCGACAATGGCAAGCGCGCTGTTTACAAAGCCGTTCTTGCCGAGCAGCATGCTCCAGCCGAAGGTGCGCACCACCACAGAAACAAGCAGCGGGCCGATGATCACGAGCAAGAAGATCGACCGCCAGGGCTTGCGCATGTTCGAGAGGACGTAGGCCTCCGGCACACCGATCGCCACCGCGATGACCGTCGTCAGAAGCGCAAGCCGCAATGTCCGCCAGAAGGTCGAGAGATAATATTCGTCCTGCAACACCGTGAGGTAGTTGGCGAAGGTGAAGTCGCTCTGGATCCCGGCGGTATAGTCATAGCTGTTGAAGGAGAGGATCACCGTCAACAGAAGCGGCAAGAGCACGAGGCCGATGAAGAACAGGGTGGTCGGCCCGGAAAGAGCCAACGGCGCGAGCTGGCGCGGCTTGATGGCGGAGGTACCGGCGCTCATCACTTGGCCGCTCCCGCCAGCACACGACAATCGGCACTCTGCCAGGCAAGCCCAACGGTTTCGCCTTCCATCGGCGGCGGCGCACCGAGATTGGGAACAGCAACGGCAAGAACGCCCGCCGGTGTCTCGGCGCTGACCAGCCATTGGCTCCCCATGAAATAGCGTGTCGTCACTTTGCCCTGGATCTGGCCCTCGCCCGGCTCGGTCAATCGGAGCTTTTCCGGGCGGATGAAGATCGAGACTTTGCCATCCGGCTCGCGGCGGTCGGTGTTGAAGCGGATCGGCGTGTTGTCGATGCAGATCGACGCGCCCTTGCCGTTGAAGGACGAGGTCGCACACATGAAGTTGGACTTGCCGACGAAGGACGAGATGAAGTCGTTGCGGGGATGCTCATAGAGTTCGTAAGGCGTATCGACCTGGGTGATGCGCCCCTTCTCCATGACGACGACGCGATCGCTGATCGACAGCGCTTCAGCCTGATCATGGGTCACCATGATCGTCGTGATGCCGACGGTCTGCTGGATGCGGCGCAATTCGAACTGCATCTCCTCGCGAAGCTGCGCATCGAGGTTCGATAGCGGCTCGTCAAGCAAAAGCACCGGCGGATTGATGACAAGCGCCCGGGCAATCGCCACGCGCTGGCGCTGCCCGCCCGACATCTCGCGCGGGTAGCGATCGGCAAGCGCCGAGAGATGGACCAGCGACAGGATCTCCTTGATCCGTTTGTCGCGCTCCGGTTTTGCGACCTTGCGCATTTCGAGGCCGAAGGAAACATTCTGCGCCACGGTCATATGGGGGAAGAGCGCATAGCTCTGGAAGACTACGCCCAGTTCGCGTTGCGGCGGCGGCAAATGAGTGATGTCGCGCCCGCCCATGGTTATCGTGCCCGAGGAGGGACGCACGAGCCCGGTGATCATCTGCAGGGTCGTCGTCTTGCCGCAGCCCGAGGGCCCGAGCAGCGAGATAAACTCGCCCTTTTCGACCTCCAGATCGAAATCATGAACGGCTGCGACCGATCCATAATACTTGGAGACCTTCTCAAGGTTCAGGAAACTCATGCTCATTCTCCCCTGGGTCGCTACCCCTGAGATCGCCTGCCCCATTTTTCTTGTCGGCGATCCCGGCGGCTGCGACACGTCGTCAACCATCGAACCTTCCTTCAGGCGTTGAGATCTCCGGCGTACGCGAGTGCACCGATAAAGGCACGGTTTCGCTCTCGGAATAGCCTCTCGGCTATTCACGTCTGGCACATCCACCCCTTGAAGAAGGCTTGTGTGAATTAACTCCAGGAAATTGACGAAAAACACAAATGCAATTTTCTATTTCGGAATTTTTTGTTAGAAAAATCCGATATACGGAATTATGCCACGCAGATTTTGAAAGATTTTCGCAAATGTCGGAATCAGAGAACGCCGGAAGCTCCAGCCTCACCAAGGCGATCCACATCCTGAAAGACCTCGCAGATAACGCGAGCGAGGGTGTGCGGGTCATCGATCTCGCGCGGAGGCTGAATCTCAGCCAGCCATCGGCGCATCGGCTATTGAAGACCCTGATTGCCGAAGGCCTCGTGGAGCAAATGCCAGAGGGGAAATCCTACCGCCTGTCGCTGGAGTTCTTCTCGATCGCCTCGCAGGCGCGCAGGCGAGAAGGCATCCTCGACATCGCCCGGCCGTCGCTCTTGAGGCTGTCCGCCACCTTCAACGATACGGTCTTTCTGCTGGTGCGCAGCAATTTTGACGCAATCTGCCTCGACCGCGTCGAGGGTCCCTTCCCGATCCGCTCCTTTACCGGCGACATCGGTGGCAAGGTGCCGCTCGGCATCGGCCAGGGCAGCATCGCCATCCTCGCCCACCTGCCAGAGGAAGAACGCGAGGCGATCATCAAGTTTAATATGCCTCGCATCATGGACCGGGCGGCGATCGACGAGGTGGACCTGCGCATCAAGATCGAGGAGGTCAGGCGGATCGGCGCAGCCCAGATGAATTTCGAGATGATCGAGGGCATGGCTGGGCTCGGCGTGCCGGTTCTTGACCGCAACGGCATCGCCGTCGCCTCCTTGAGCATCGGCACGCT
This sequence comes from Ensifer sp. YR511, assembly GCF_900103045.1. Taxonomy (NCBI): domain Bacteria; kingdom Pseudomonadati; phylum Pseudomonadota; class Alphaproteobacteria; order Hyphomicrobiales; family Rhizobiaceae; genus Ensifer; species Ensifer sp. YR511. The sequence goes on along the minus strand of NZ_FNGR01000029.1, from coordinate 14,741 downwards.
GGCATCGCGCCTGACGGAAACGCGAAGCGGCACGATCACCGATCTCTTGAAGGCAGAGGCGCAAGCGATCAGCAGTAAGCTCAATCCCTTCGACCCGACCCTACGTTATCCGGCCTCCGCCTTGCGGGCCGCGCAGAAGGGCTGAACCTTTAGGAACATGCGACTGAACTACGGGCGGTACCTGCTTTCCGGGGGCTCGCTGACTGTGATGGAAATTGCAAATATCACAGGCTTCGCGGACACAGCGCACTTCTCGCGTGAGTTTCGCAAAGCGTTCGGAGACACGCCGAGCGCGTTCCGCGCATCAGAACGCACCAACGAGCATCAACTGGTAGCTGAAACTGTTGGGCGCCGAGCTAATGCTTCAGGATCTGACCGAGAAACAGCTTGGTCCGCTCGTGTTTTGGATTGTCGAAGAAATCATCGGGCCTAGCCTCCTCGAGAATCTGTCCCGAGTTCATGAAGATTACGCGATCTGCGACGGCCCTGGCGAACCCCATCTCGTGGGTGACGCAGACCATCGTCATGCCGTCCTTTGCCAGGCTTGTCATGGTATCAAGGACTTCGGACACCATCTCGGGGTCGAGCGCGGATGTCGGTTCGTCAAACAGCATCACGGCCGGCTGCATGCAGAGCGAGCGCGCGATCGCGACGCGCTGCTGTTGGCCGCCGGAAAGCTGGATTGGAAACTTGTGGGCCTGTTCCGGGATGCGTACCCGATCGAGGAATGTGAGCGCCCTTGCCCGCGCCTCCGCTTCCGGCACGCCGTTGATCCACATCGGTCCGACCATGCAGTTCATCAGCACGGTCATGTGCGGGAAAAGGTTGAAGTGCTGGAACACCATGCCGACGTTGCGGCGCACGTCCGAGACATTGCGCATCTTCGGATGCAGGTTGATGCCGTTGACGACGATCTCACCTTCCTGGTGCGCTTCCAAGCGGTTGAAGCACCGGATCAAGGTAGATTTGCCGGATCCGGACGGACCGCAAATCACGATGCGTTCGCCCTTGCGGACCGTCAGGTTGATGTCGGTCAGCACCTGGAAGGCGCCGTACCACTTGGAAACATTTTTGACGTCGATGATGGTCTCGGCGCTCATCTGACCTTGCTCCTGGCATAGTGACGTTCGATGCGGGACTGGATCAGCTCGAGAACGATAGACATCGTCCAGTAGAGCATGGCGGCTGATATGAGCATTTCCATATGCTGGAAGGTCTTCTGGCCGAGCGTCCGTGCGAGAAACATGAGCTCCCAGACACCGATGACGGAGACCAGCGAGCTGTCCTTCAGCATGGAAATGAACTGGTTACCGGTCGGCGGGATGATGACCGGCAACGCCTGAGGCAGGATGACCTTGCGCATCGTCAGCCCGAAGCCGAAGCCGATAGAGCGCGACGCCTCCCACTGGCCGCGGTCGATGCTCTGGATGCCGGAGCGGAAGATTTCCGTCATGTATGCGCCGTAGCAGAGCGAAAGTGCCAGAATACCGGCCGGCACCGCGTCGATGATGAAGCCGAGCTGCGGCAGGCCGAGATAGATCAGATAAACCTGCATCAACAGCGGCAGACCGCGAAAGAAGGACGTGTAGAAGCTCGCAATCGCATAGGCGAAGCCGTTGGTCGAGAGCTTGGCCACGGCGCCAAGGATGGCGATCGCCGAGGCAATCACAATCGAGATCGCCGAAACATAGACCGTCGTCACCAGCCCTTGCGTGATGAGGAACGGCAACTTTTCCTCTATGAAGGGCAGGCTGAGATCGAAGGTCTGGAAGAAGGCGAGGAACAGCGCCAGCAACTCGAGCCAGACGACCACGATCTGGACCCTGAGGCTCGCAAAGCCGATCAGGACGATGTTGAGGCAGAAGAGCACCGCCACGACGAAGGCGGTCGCAAAGCGGCCGTAGAATCCGCTTTCGAGCGGCTCGCCGATCACTGGCCGCATCAGTTCGCCCATCGTTGTGCCGGTCAGGCCGAAGGCCGTGAAGGCAATGAGGACGGCAGCGAACATGCTGGCCACGAACCATGGTTTGTGGACGAGTATTTCGGACTCGACAGTATCGGGATAAAGCATCTTTGGTCCCTTTGGACAACGTGCGGTCCGGCTGCCCGGACCGCCAGACATGGCTGCCTTACTTCACGACGGTGTAGTCGACGCCGTACCATTTCTCCGACAGCTTGCTCAGCGTGCCATCGTCCTGCATCGCCTTGATCGCTTCGGCGATCTTGTCGCTCAGCTCCTTGTCGCCGTGTTCGACGGCGACTGCGAGCGGTTCGTAAAAGACCGGGTCGCCAACCTGCTTGATCGGATAGCCGGCCTTGATTGCGTCGCGAATGCTGGGCAGCGACGATACGACTGCGTCGAGCCGCACGCCGTCACCGAGGCGCAAATCATCGAATGCGGTCGTCGAGTTGGCGTAGGACTTCACCTCTTTCGGCTTGAAGGTGTATTCGAAGGCAGGTGCGCCAGCAGCGTCGAGGGTCAGATCCTGTTTGGCATAGGCTTCGAAGGTGGACGTCGCCGTCGCGCCGACGACCTTGTCGTCCAGATCGATCAGGCCGACCACAGGGCTGTCCTTGTGCACGGCCACGGCGGCCGGGGTGTAGTAGTAGACGGCCGGGAAATCGAAGACCTTGGCACGCTCCTTTGTCGGCGTCATCGAGCCGACATGCATGTCCCAGCGCCCCTGCCAATTGCCGGCCGTGATGATGTCCCAGCCGGGGGTAACAAACTCGACACCGACACCCAACCGCTTGGCGAGTTCCTTGGCGACATCGACATCGAAGCCGTCCATCTCGTTCTTTTCGTTCATGAAGGACTGCGGCGCCCAGTTGGCGTCGGTCGCTACCTTCAGTGTCTTTGCATCGAGCACGTGGTCGAGTACGGCACCGGCGTGGGCCGGAACGATCGCGAGCGACAAGGCAAACGATGCCGCCGCGGTGAGTTTTGCGAATGTGTTCATGTTGTCGTTCCCTTTTTCGTTCTGGTTTTTGACAGGGTCCTCTTCCTGCCATCGGGTTGATCTTGAGTTCTGAGCCCGCCATCCGTCTTCCGGCGATACGAGGTAGCGCGGCGCTGCCCCTTCCTAAAAAACGTGGAAGTCAGCGCTCTCCTTTTTCAGCCATCTCGTCGCGGACGCGCCGGGCCACACGGAACGCTTCGACGCCTGCGGGAATGCCGCAATAGATCGCGATCTGGACGAGTGCTGCGCGAAGCTCTTCGTCGGTCAAACCGTTGCGGATCGCCCCGCGAAAGTGGACGCCGAATTCGTGCATGCGGTTGAGCGCTGCAAGCATTCCGAGGTTCAGTAGGCTGCGGCTCCTCAGATCGAGGCTTTCGTCCGTCCAGACGGTGCCCCAGCAATGTTCGTTCAACAGATCCTGAAAGGGCCGCGAGAAGGCATCGCTGCTGCCGATTGCCCCATCGACATAGCCATCGCCGAGCACCTGGCGCCGGATGGCCTCTCCCCTTGCTCGCAGTGCCTCATCCATCGACCGTCTCCCCCTGGCTCATGAACTCGCCCATCAGCGTTGCCACGACGTCGGGCGCCTCGATCAAGATGGAATGGCGAAGGCCCGGCAGGATACGAAGCTCGGACCCGGGAATGCGCTCGTGCATGTAGCGCGCCATGCGCGGGTTGGAGCCGGCATCGTCTTCGCCGGTAGCAATCAGCGTTGGGCATCGGATCTGGTCGAGAAAGCCGCCGAAATCCGTTTCCGCCAACACACGATAGGCTGCCGCGTAGCAGTCGGGATCGTTTTCGGCATCCCGCGCCCTTAGCCGTTGGATCACCTGCGGGTTGTTCTCCTGGAACTCTTCCGTCAGCCAGCGCGACAGCGAGGCATTGTGATGGTCGGCAGGCGTTCCGTCTCTGAGGGCGGCGAGGCGGTCGAGAACCCGCTCACGCTCGGCCGGCGTGCGGCCGGCGACGGTCGCCAAGAGCGCCAGCCTGCGCAGACGTCCAAGGTGGGTCAGAGCGAGACGCTGGGCGATCAGGCCGCCCAGCGAAAAGCCTGCAAGATTGAAGGTCGGGAAGCCCGCTGCGTCGGCAAGCCCCAGCGTCTCGTTGACGAAGTCGTCGATCTCGTAGCGGCCCTTGACCCGGCTGGAGCGGCCATGACCACGAAGGTCGAATGTCAGGATCGTGAACCGGTCCTTCAAACGTTCGACCACGCCCGACCACGCTTCGAGATAGGAGCCGACGCCGTGGATGCAGACGAGCGGTTCGCCTTCTCCCTCGATGCGGTAGTTGAGCGTCACCTCTCCGACGGTATGGCGCTGAGCTCCTGCCATGTTCAGGCACCCACCGCGATACGCTTCTGTTCCTTCTCACGGGCCGCGAAGAAGGGCATGATTTCGCTGACAAATAGCTCCAGCGTCCGCTTCTGCAGCTCGAACGGCAGATTGAAGGTCAGGCCCAGGCAATACTGGTCCACACCGGCGGCCTCATAGACCAACAGCTTCTCGATCGCTTCGTCCGGCGTGCCGAACATCAGGTTCTTGCGGATGTTGTCCGGATTGTAGTTGTCCTTGCCCTTGACCGCTTCGTAGGGCACTGCCTCGGGGAAGCCGTTGTGCACCGTGCCGATATTCTGCATGAGGTTTTCGAAGGCGCGGCCGTAGTCCATGCTGTGCTTGACGGCACGTTCCCACCCATCCGGCCGGTCGTAGACGCAGGTGCGGCGCTGCATCATAAAGCGCGGGCGCGGCACCTCCGGATGATCGGCGACCGCCTTGCGAAATTTCTCGGAGAGCACGTGGATTTCGGCTTCCGGCGCGGAGAGCGGCGTCGATAGGATACTGGCGCCGTTTGCGATCGCCCAGTCGAAGGTTCCGGGATCGCGCGCCGCCACCCAGATAGGCGGGTGGGGTTGCTGCAGCGGCTTCGGCACTGCCGCCGTGACCGGAAACTTCCAGTATTGTCCCTCATGGGCATAGTCGCCGGACCAGAGCTTCTTCACGGCCGGCACGATCTCCTTCATGTAGGCCACCCCCTCCTGCTGCGGAATACCACCCGCCATACGGTCGAACTCGTACTGGTAGGAACCGCGCGCGATCCCGAACTCAAGGCGGCCATTGGTCAGGTGATCGCAGAGCGCCGACTCGCCGGCGAGCCGGATGGGATTCCAATAGGGCGCGACCAGAGTGGAGGTGCCAAGCCGGATGCGATCCGTGTGCTGCGCGAGCCAGACCAGCGTCTGGAACGGATTGGGGGAGATCGTGCATTCCAGCGTATGGTGTTCTGCAGTCCACAGCGTTTCGAAGCCGCCTTCGTCGGCAAGCCGCGCGAGTTGCAGCAAGTTGCTCTTGACCTGCTCCATCGGAGTATCGGGGGAGAAGCGTTCCATCGTGAGGGAGACTGCGAACTTCATGTTTTCTGCCTTTCCTGTGCCCGTGCTTTTGCTGTCACTTCAGACGGATGACGAAGGGGTCCTGCATCGCGCCGGAGTAGTCGACGATGACGTTCTTCAACCGCGAGAACTCGTGCATGACCTCGAACCCGCCGCGCCGGCCGTAGCCGCTTTCTTTGAAGCCGCCGTTGGCAGACATGAAAGACGCGGAGCGGTAGGTGTTAATCCAGACGGTCCCGGCATCGATCCGGTTGGCGAACCGCAGCGCCCGGTCGATGTCCTTTGTCCAGATGCCGGAAGCCAAGCCGTATCGCGTATCGTTGGCGAGCCGGATCATCTCTTCCTCGTCGCGGAACGGCATGACGCCGACCACCGGACCGAAGAGTTCGTCGCGCATGAAGGTCATGTCGTTTTGCGCATCAACCATCACTGTCGGCTCGAAATACCAGCCCCCTGACGAAAGCCCTTGCCGCTGCGGACGCCGCCCGCCGGCGGCAACGCGCGCCCCTTCCTTGACGCCGGAGGCCACGTAGGATTCAACCTTGGAGAGCTGATCGGCGAGCGCGAGCGGACCGATGTCGGTGTCCTCGACCGCCGGGAGACCGACCCGTATGCGTTGCGTTCGGGCGACGAGCGCCTCAACGAAGCGATCGTAGATGCGCTCCTCGACGAAGCAGCGGGAGCCGGCAACGCAAGTCTGGCCAGCGGCTGCGAAGACCCCGGAGACGACGCCGTTGACCGCATGTTCGATATCGACATCACCAAAGACGACGTGAGGCGACTTGCCGCCAAGCTCCATCGAGCACGGAACAAGGTTCTGCGCGGCGTTGCCGGCGATGCGCCGGCCGGTGGCCGTGCTGCCTGTGAAGACGTATTTCGCAACGCCAGGATGACGCGTCAGCGCCTCACCGGCGCTCTGGCCCGTACCCGTCACGACATTGACGACGCCGGCGGGAAAGCCCGCCTCGTGGATCAGTTCCGCAAGCGCGAAGGTCGAGGCGGTCGCATGTTCCGAGGGCTTGATGACGACCGTATTTCCGATCGCCAGGCACGGCGCCAGCGTGCCGGTCAGAAGCATCAACGGCGAATTCCACGGCGTGATCATGCCGACGACGCCCAAGGGTTCGCGCAGGTTGAAGTTCAGCGTATCGAGACGATTGATTGGAATGGTCTCGCCCTGCAGCTTGTCGGCCATGCCCGCGAAATAGTGGTAGCTGTCTGGCATCGAGCGCATCTGCGCCCGGGTTTCCTTGAGAAGCTTGCCGTTGTCGCGCGTCTCGATCTCCGCCAGCCTATCGGCATTGGCGCGAACAAGTTCGGCGAGACGGCGCATCAGCGCGCCGCGATCGGTCTGCGTCATCCGGCGCCAGGCCGGGTCGCGGAAGGCGGCGGCGGCAGCAACGACGGCTGCCCCGACATCGTCCGCACCTGCTTCAGCAAAATGATACCAGGGCTCGCCCGTCGTCGGGTCGAAACTGGCGATGTAGTTGCCGTTCTTCGGTGCGACGAACTGGCCGCCGATGAACAGCAACTGGCGCGAACCCTCGATGGAATTGACCGTCGTCTTCATTTCATTGTCCTTGGTCTTGGGAGGTCTGAAGCCAGGTGCGAGCTTCGCCGTCGATCATCGCCACACGGCCGCCATCGTCGGAATCCATGTAGATGCCGAACCGGCCGGCTTGCCGCTCGCGCACGTAGCGGCGCAACATGGACCGCAGTTCGTGCGTCGCGATCGTATCGTCAGGAAGATCGTCGAGCGGGAAGAAGCGCAGATCGGATGGCAGGCTCGTGCCGGCGCCGCCCTCACCCGCCAGCCGTGCGCGATAGACCAGGTAGCCCGGATCGCTGTCGGCGACATCGAAGACCGAGTAAAGGAAGGTCTCGTCCGGGACGAGGCTGAGCGCGTCGCCACCGTCGATGACGAGCTGGCTGTCCGCTTTGCGGCGCCGTGCTGACGGCAGAACCCAGCCGCCCTTGCCATCCGAACGCAGCAGCAAGCCTTCACCGGCCTCGATCAGATAGCCGATGATCATCCCATGCGACGCAAGCCAGCCGTTTGGCAGCGGGTCCTTCACACTGGCATAGCGGCCGCGGCAAAAGCCGAGCGGTGCGGTGGGGCTGGTGCCGAATGCACGAACCTGGCCGATCAGGATTGCATGGTCGCCAGCGTCCACGGTGTTGTAAGTCGTGCAATCGAACCAGGTCAGGCTGTCAGTCAGGACCGGCGCGCCCGTGTGGATATGATCGTGGGTCACCGACTGGAATTTGTCGGGGGATTTCGAGGCAAAGTTTCCCGAGACGTCGACCTGTCCTTCATGGAGGATATTGACCGCAAAACATCCCGAATTCGTGAAGGCAGGAAAGCTCGACGCGGATTTCGCGACGCAGACCAATAGCAGCGGCGGATCGAGCGAAACCGACGTGAAGGAATTCGCCGTCATTCCACGCGGCGTGCCGTCTTCGTCGCGGGTGGTGATGACGGTGACACCGGTTACAAACGTGCCGAAGGCGCGACGAAGCGCAATCGGATCAATCGGCACGTCCGTCGATGCTGCTGTCTCAACCATGCGCTTCTCGCCTCCTCACCATCAAGTTGGTTGCAGGCTAACGCCGTGATGGCGACCGTGCTTCCATGGCTTCAAAGGAGGAGCGAAGGAACTTCTCCATCGATCCCGAGGAGACGATCAAAGGCGCAGAAGATCGGTGGCGACGAGGTCACAAGGCGATACTTGGCCGATGAAGATAAGCTAACTGCTGGCGGTAGAGCGGTTGTCGATGACGCCGTGCAGGCGGATCGCGAGCTCGACGGCAAAGCGCTTTTCCGGCGTCTCGACATCGACGCCGAACAGTTCCTGGATGCGCGCCAGCCGATAGCGCAGCGTCGTCACATGCAGGCCCATAGCATCGGCACAGGCCTGATTGCGGCAACCTTCCTGCAGATACACCGACAGGGTTTCGAGGTAAGGAGTACCGTTGTCACGGTCGTGATCGGCAATGGCGCCCACGCTCTCCTGCACGAAGCCGCGCACGTCGCCCGCCTCGCAGGCGGCGACCAGCATCGGCAGCGGGCCGAAATCCTGGGCGGAGACCGCCCCGGTCAGGCCGAATGAACGCCCGATGCGGATCATCCGGGCGCAGCGCTCCCAGGCTGGCGGATAGTCGGAAAGGGCCGCACACCGATTGCTGGCGACGACGATAGGTGCCTCGTCGAAATAGCGGCCGAGTTCCTCGGCGATACGCCGCGCGAGCTTTGTCGTGCGCTCTTGCCGCTTACCCGTATCATGAGGGACGAGGCAGACGACGCCGCCCTCGACCGCGATTAGGTTTGCCTGAACGGATGCCTGCTGCATGACACGCGAGAGCGTGTGCTCCACATCGACAGAAGCGCCGCCAAATGCCTTCGTCTTGTCCGGAAAATCGACGACGATCATCTGCTGAGCCGTTGAGAAGCTGAGCCCGAGCCGTTGAGCTCGCTGGGCGACATCACCGGCATTACGCCACCGCGCCTCCACGATCTCGAAAAAGAGTTCGGTCTGCGTCCGCGTCTCGAAGCGAAACCGGATGAAGCTTCGCATCATCTGCACGCTCAATGCAAACTTGGCGCTGTCGAGCATCAGGAGATCGAGATCGCTGAATTCGCGGGTCGTCGGGAAGATGATGAGCGCGCCAACCAGTTGATTGTCGACCATCAGCGCTTCGATGCGGGCCGTTATTTTGAACCGTTGCGTGCCGTCGTCGAGGTAGAGGCTCACGGCGTCGGCCGTCCCGCGCTCGACGGCATCACGGGCCGCCTTCATCAGCGGCCGGCTAAGAACGGTAGCGGCCGCCTGCTGCCAACCAGCCTCGTCGTAAAGTGCGTTCGGCGACCGGCCAGCAACGACCTGATTGGCCGTGAAATCAACGACGACGGCCGGGTTCGGCAACATCTTCCCGACCATGCTGGAAAGCGATGCGACCGACCCGTCGCTCAACACATGTTCGAGCAGCGACGTATGCGCCTCCAGCGCGCGTTCCAGCCGCTGGGCGGATCGTTTCTCGGCTTCGAGACGGTGTTCCCGTTCGACGGCGATGGCGCCAAGGTGGATGATCGTGCCGAGAAAAGCGAGGTCGTCCTCCGACACCTCGGTCACCTCGCGGGCGATGACGCTGAGCACCATCGGGCGACCCTCGGCATCCCTGCAGTTCATCGGCATGACGAGCACTGTTCGATAGTCGCGCTCGAAGGCCTCTTTTCTGTAGCCCGGAAACTCGCCCGACGCACGCGCGTCCCTGATATAGACGGGCTCATTGCGCTGCAAGGCGATCAGAGAGGGGCTGGTCGCCAGCTCCCATTTGTCGGGCAGTTGCCGCTCGATCAGCGTTGGATCATGGCGCACGATGACATAGGCATACCCATGCGCTGCGTCGATGCCCATGATCGAGCCTAGGGCCCAGTTCGCATGGCGGCATGCAGCGGCGATCAGCTGCTGTAATGCCGTCTGAAGATCGCTACCGCTGTTAATCTGGCTCGCAATGTCGCGGAGCGACAATATCCGGGACTTCTGATCCAACTGCCTGGCCTCTTGATTTCTATCAATCAAGATGCGCGCCGGTAGTGGACAAGTCTACTTCGTTTCGATGGATATCTTCGGCCAAACTTTCTTTGAAAGGTAGTATCTTCAACGCCAAGTTCGCGGTCATCGAACTGTCGATGACCACGAAGCAGCGCCGGCTTTTTCGAGCACTGAGATCGCCAGAACCTTCGCGCCGGTCTTGATGGAAACCTCCGGGGCCGGAGCGAAAAATGGCGAATGATTGGAGGGAACGGGCCTGTTCTCTTGGCTGGCTTTTTCAACCTGTTCGGGTGAGGTCCCGCCAACCCAATAAAAAATGGAAGGCACACCCGCTTCTATAAACTCGGGATAGGTCTCGACGCCCAACGTCGGCTGGACTTCGGTCGGGACGTAGACGACGCCGTCAAAGGACGCATCCAATGCCGGCCTGACGTCGCCGATCAGCTCTGACGAGTTCGTGCCGGCCACAGCGCCTCCGCCGATGCGCAACAGTTCGGGTTCCGGCGCCATGGCCGATTGCGCCGTCGTTTTGGCGACGCGCTGCATCGACTCCAGCAGCAGCTTGCGCGTCTCCGGCGTGGTCGAACGCATGGTCAACTTCAGCTTGGCCTGATCGGGGATGATGTTGCCCGCAGTCCCCGCCTGAAAACTTCCCACCGTAATCACTCCCGGTTCGCGCGGATCCTTCTCACGGCTCACAACAGCCTGGATATCGGTGACGAAACGGGCCCCCAGGACGATCGGATCGATCGAGAGATGCGGAGCGCTGCCATGCGCCCCGCGACCCATGAAGGTGAGGTCGAACGTATCGGAGTTCCCGCTGAAGGCACCGTCCTTCACCGTGATTTTGCCGGCAGGATCACCATTCACGTGCATGGCGAAGCCGAAATCCGGCTTCGGAAACTTCTCGAACAGGCCGGCCCTGAGCATGGCCGTTGCGCCGCCCCCGATTTCTTCGGCCGGCTCACCGACGAGGAGCAGCGTTCCATGCCAATCATCCTTCATCTCGACCAGCAATTGGGCCGCCCCAAGCCATGACGCCATATGGATATCATGGCCGCAGCTATGGGCGACAAAGACCTTTGCCGTCTCATCTGCGTTTCCAGGCCATTGGGTTGCCGGCACCTGTACGCGGCTGGCGTAATCGAGCCCGGTCTTTTCCTCCATCGGCAGCGCATCGAGTTCGGTTCGCAGCATGATCGTCGGGCCGTCGCCATTCCTAAAGACACCGACCAGACCTGTACCCACACCGAAGCCGACGGTCACATCGAAGCCAAGCGTCTCCAATTCTGCTGCCAGACGCTTTGCCGTCCGTGTCTCATGAAAGCCGAGTTCAGGATTGGCATGGAGTTCCTTGTAGACCTTCTCGAGTTCCGGATACTTCTGGTCGATGAGCCTATCGAGCCGTGCGCTCGCAGCGTAAGCTGTGCCCGCGGAAAGCTGCAGGACAAGCATCAAAGCGGTCGTGTTCGCCAGTAACGTCTTCATTTGGTTCCCTTCCATCTGGTGGTCGCCTGTTGGCGGAGCCATGATGGGCGGGCGCAGAGACGGGCGCATTCTCACGGACAGAGGAAGACCGATGCCATTTTTTCTCCACTCGGAACAAAGGCCCGAAATTTCCTCCAAAAAGAAGACGATCTAGATTTCGCTCATTGAGCGGAGTCGTTCAACGCGGGGATCTCCTTGTCTTTGCAGCAACGACCGGTGCCCACTTCCTCGAAACAGAGGAAGAAATGCCCAGGCGAGCCGGTAAGTTGTCGCAAGTTTCCACTATCAGCGGCGTCCCAATGACACTCGGCATCCGAAAAATTTGCACCTTCCTGGAAGAAACCCTTATCGAAGGCGGCAAGATAGCGCCGCGCCCGGTCAACATCGTCTTGGTGGCTGCAGTGATCCAGAACCCCTGGGCAGGGCGAGGCTTTGTCCAAGATCTGCGGCCGGAAATCACTCGCATCGCCGGTGAACTCAGCCAGGAGATGACGGACCGGCTGCTCCGCCAGATGCCTGCGGATAAGGTCGAGGCTTGCGGCAAGGCGGCAGCCGTCGGCATCGCCGGTGAGATCGAACATGCCTCCGCGATGATCCACACGCTGCGCTTCGGCAACCCCTTCCGCGAAGCGATCGGCGGCACAAACTACCTCGAATTTGCCAACACTCGTAATGCGCCGGGCGCTCTGTTGTCGCTGCCGATGATGCATAAGAGTGAGAACGGCAAACGATCGCATTTCCTTACCGCCAACTTCCAGATCGCCGACGCCCCCGGCCCCGACGAGATCATCGTTGCCATCGGCGCTTCCGATAGCGGTCGCGCGCACGCGCGCATCGCCGACCGCTTTCAAGACATCGCGGAGATGGAAGCAGAACAGGCGGCATTGCTCGGAAGCGTTTGAACGCAGACCAGCGCGCGATACCGCCTCAGGAGTTTGCCATGAGACTTGACGCGATCGACCTACGCATCCTCGAGGCCATTCAACGGGATGGCCGCATCACCAAGCTTGCGCTCGCAGAAAAGGCGGGCCTTTCTGCCACGCCCTGCTGGATGCGGCTACGCAAATTGGAAAAGGCCGGCATCATCAGCGGATATCATGCACGCCTATCTCTTCGCCGAGTCGCCCCGGTCGCAAGCGCCATGGTCGAGTTGACACTTGCCAGCCACCGCCAAGCCGACTTCGACCGTTTCGAGCGGGTTGTTCGCGACATTCCGGAAATCGTCTGCTGCTGGTCAGTCGGGGGCGGCGTTGACTATGTCCTAAAAATCGTCGCTGCCGACATCGACGCCTACCAGCGCCTGATCGACACGCTTCTCGACTGCGAACTCGGAATCGCCCGCTACTTCACCTACATCGTCACGAGGACCGTCAAGGAAGACCCAGTTGTTCCAGTGTCGTTGCTGGTGGCGAATTGAACTTGAGCAAAGAAAATCTCTCAAAGTCGGCACGGCTTCCAGGCGATCGTTTCTTGCTGCAGTTCGTGTCGTGTCGCCATAGTCTCGCTCGGAGACCAGCGTCGGGGAGCAGGAGATATCCCCCAACTTTAGCCGCCTGCAGTGAAATCAGATTGAACCCGCCCGTTGCACTGCAAGCACTGCCCATAAAGCGGCCCCCCGCAAATATGTCATGAAGATCAGCGACATGCGCGTGTGAGTGGCATCTGTCGACCCGGTTCTTTGCCGCCAAGCCATTGTGGCGCATTCTGGCGCTGCCACTTGAACCTTCTCATCCCGATGGATTGCGAATTGACTTCGCCTCTGCGCCGGGGCGTTCACCCTTTCGGAGCAATCGCGTCAAACGGCCTATAAGCAAGACTTTTTCTGCACCTCGCTCGCAGCCATCTTTTCTTGCTGAGATCCCGGAACGATTTCACGACGCGGGCGTTTCCACGGTGTCATGATCCCGTTTCTCCGATCAGGATCAGGCACAAGACTTCACCAATGTCCCCCAGTGAAGTCTCCTAGATAAGAGCCTCTGGCCTCGTCGTGCCCCCGACGGGGCCATGCTTTTTTCCACAACTCTTTTATCGGAAATCGTTCTGATGGGGGGCGATTGAGGCTTCAAGGCTTTGCGACGAATCGCAGAAAACGCGCTTTAAAACGTAGGGCGCCAGAAAATGTTCCGCCATGGGACTTCAGTCTGATAACCCCTTCGCAATGGTCCTAATACCGTAGCTGCGCAACCCCAGCCGCCCTAGATTTAGTTTTAGCCCATGGCCAGCTCCCCTGCGCGCTGCGGGCGAACAACGACACCAGGGCGGCCTATCGTCCCTTCGGTTCGCTCTGGTGTCGCTGATGATCGAAGAGACTCAGGATGTACGAGCAAGCCGAAAATTCTCGACAGGGCTTCCGATCGGAGTGATGCTCCTGGCGATGGTCGTCATCGGCGGCTACCTTTTCGTAGGCACCGCGCTCTCGAACACCCCTCGCCAACAAGTCGCCACTGTCCTTCCAACGCCGGTCGCCCGCTCGAATTAGGCTCTGGCGGAAACGGGGGATCAGCCATGAGACTTATGCACCTGGGACGAGCCCGCCTAGAGATGGCTTTACCCCGCCACCGCCCCCAGCTGTGCCAGGCGAGAGACCCTAGTCTGCTCGATCTCTTCGAGGCTTACGCGCTGGCCGCCTCGGCTCTTGACGATCTTTTGCAGGAGTACCCGACTCGTATTCAGCTGATCACCGAATATCAACAGATCTGCGCCGACTTGCAGACAGAGGTCGTCGTCCTGCGCACTCTCACGGATGAGCGACTGTTTCCATGATCGACCGCGGCCCAAGCCCATGCCATTACGAAGGGACAGGGTTTTCCCTGTCGCACCAAGGGATCGAACCCTGACAAACGAGTACAGCGGAGGGTCGAGCCATGACCGAACGACGCCAGATGGACGCCAGCGAAATAGTGTTCGACGTCCTCGAAGTAGGCTGCGACATTTGCGCTGTCGGCCACGACAGCTACGTAATTGGCGAAATCGACGAGCAGACCCAAGCGAGCAGAATGGAGTTGCCCCCAAAAGACCAGACATGCTCAGGTTTGAGATTGCGAGTTGATGAACTCGCGCGGTGATTGATATCCTAAAGCACTATGCGGGTGAAGATTGTTGTAATGCTCGAACCAGAACGGCAGTTGAGCGATGACTGTTTCAGCATCCGGGGTGGGGTTCACCGAGACGTAATCGCGCTTGAATGTTTTGACGAACGCCTCGGCCATGCCGTTCGACTGTGGGCTTCGCACCGGTGTCGTGCACGGTTCCATGCCGATCTCGCGGAGCAAGGATGCGGTGTCCTTGGCGATGAAGCAGGAGCCGTTGTCGGTGAGCCATTCGATGGGTTCGGACAACATATTGATGCGG